>JANOHS010000342.1:0-8753 GCA_031406655.1 Micrococcales bacterium | reverse complement strand
CACATCGACCGTGCCCAGAGCCTTCGGCGGCGAACCCGGCTCGAGGATGCTCAGTGTCCGCTCGGTGGTGCTCAACGGGACCAGCACCCCGACGCCGCTGCCGTCGACCTCGGGGACATGACCCGGCGTGAGCTCGAGCTCTGAGGTGTCGTCGGAAGCCAGGACCCATCGACCGTCCTTGGCTATGCCGATCGGAACCACGTCGTAGGCGTCGCGGTCGATCGCTTTCATCACCCCCGCAGCGGTGGAGCAGGACACGGAGTGCTCGGATGATCGGCCGCCGAAGACGATGGCAACCGTAGGTTTGCGAGGCGGCGCTTCGGTGGACTCGGGGCTGGGCTGATCGGTGTCGTTCATCGCCTGCGACCCTATCGCCCGACCGGCGGCGCCCGGGCCCGGCCGTCATACACCCGGTTCTGCTTGGGACGCATGGCCCTACGCTGAGTGGGTGGACCCGAATCTCCGTGGCCTTGCGCCCGCCTCGATCCTGGTCTCTGCCGGCCGGCAGCCTCGCGTTCCTGGAGCCGGCCTCAATGCCCCCCTGGAGCTCACCTCGACATACGTCGCCGACGGACCGGTCAACTACGCCCGCAGGGGAAACCCGACCTGGAGCGCATTCGAGGATGCCCTCGGGGCGCTGGAGGGCGGAAGCGCGCTGGTGTTCTCCTCCGGCATGGCGGCCATCGCGGCTGCGCTGTCGCTGGCACCCGAGGGAGCGGTCATCGTCGCTCCGATCCACGCGTACAACGGCACCGGCGCGATCCTGGAATCTCTCGAGAAGGCTGGGCGGGCCACTGTGCGGCGGGTCGACATCAGCGACACAACGGCCGTGATCGCCGCGCTGCGGGGGGCGGAGGTCCTGTGGGCCGAGTCGCCGACCAACCCGATGCTCGAGGTCGCCGACCTGCCACGTCTGTTCGAGGCAGCTCGCGCTGACGGCGTACTCACGGTGTGCGACAACACTTTTGCGACGCCGCTCGTCCAGCAGCCGTTATCGATGGGCGCCGATGTCGTGGTCCACTCGGTCACGAAGTACCTGGCCGGGCACGCGGACGTGATTCTGGGCGCGACCGTCACCGCCGACACCGGCCGCGGGCACGGGTTCCAGGGGACGCTCGAACGGTACCGACTGATCCACGGTGCGATCGCGGGTCCGATGGAGACCTGGCTGGCCCTGCGAGGTTTGCGGACCATGCACCTGAGGGTGGAACGCTCCAGCGCCAACGCAGCCGAGCTGGCCACACGCCTACGGGGCCATCCAGCCGTGGAACGGATGCGTTACCCGGGGTTCGGGTCGATCCTCGCGATCGAGGTCCACGGTGGCCCCGAGAGGGCCGAGTCCGTCGCCGCTCGGGTCCGGCTGTGGACCCACGCAACCAGTCTGGGCGGAGTGGAGTCACTGATCGAACGCCGCCGCAGGCATCCCGACGAACCCTCCACAGTCCCGGAGAACCTGCTGCGCCTCAGCGTCGGAGTCGAGGACATCGAGGACCTTTGGCGTGACCTCGCAGCAGCCCTTGCCCCCTTGGTCCCGTCCCGCTGACCTCCCCCACCTTTGCTCACTTCAGACCGCTTTGCTCAGTTGAGACCGCTTTTTTCGAGTGAACCGGGTCCCGAAACCGGCCTGTAGTGAGCAAACCGGCTTGAAGTGAGCAGGGGTCAGGTGGTCTCGGCCTTGCGGGCGCGGGACATCAACAGGTCGGCAACGCGGTCGGGCGCGCGACCCTCGTGCACCACGGCTGCGACATTCTCGATGATGGGGACGTCAATGCCGTGGTGCTGGGCAAGCTCCAGGATGGACTGACATGACTTCACTCCCTCTGCGGTCTCCTTGGTCATGGCCACCACCTCCAGGACGCTCATGCCTCGGCCAAGGTTCACGCCAAAGGCGTGGTTGCGCGACAGCGGCGACATACAGGTCGCAATCAGGTCGCCGACTCCGGCAAGACCGGAGAAGGTCGCGGGATCAGCGCCAAGGGCCAAGCCGAGTCGCACGGTCTCTGCCAGCCCCCGGGTGATGATCGTGGACTTGGTGTTGTCCCCCATCCCCATGCCCTCCGCCATGCCGACAGCAAGGGCGATGACGTTCTTGACCGCGCCTCCCAGCTCGGTGCCGACGACGTCCGTGTTCGTGTATGGCCGAAAGTACGGTGCGGCACAGGCATGCGCGACCCGTTCAGCCAACGCCTCATCAACACACGCCACGACCGTTGCGGCCGGCTGCTTGGCTGCGATCTCCCGGGCCAGGTTGGGCCCTGACACCACGACGATCCGCTCCGGCGCGACACCGGCCACCTCCGCAATGACCTGGCTCATCCGCTTGGTCGTGCCCAACTCGACGCCCTTCATCAAGGAGACCACGGCTGAGTGAGGTGGAAGGAAGTCAACCCACTGCTCCAGGTTGACCCGCAACGTCTGGGACGGGACCGCCAGGACCACGATGTCAACGCCCTCCACGGCTTCCTGGGGGTCGGTGGTCGCGGAGACCCTCCGGGGCAGTTTGAGATCCGGCAGGTACTCACCGTTGACGTGCGACGCGTTGATCTGGTCGACAATCTCAGCCCGCCGCCCCCACATCCGAACCTGCGACCCGGCATCTGCGAGCACTGCGGCGAACGCCGTTCCCCAGCTGCCCGTGCCGAATACAGCGACGCGCGTCATCCGGGCTCTCCCCCCGTCGTACCCGGGGACCTGGTCCCGGGGCCCGTATTGGGGTTGCCGATCTCTGCGATGCCGGCCGTGCGCGAGTCGAAGCGGGTGGCTGGAGCCTTCTCGCCACGGATCGTCTCGAGCTGACGCGTGATGGCATCCAGGATCCGGTCCGTGGCCTCGTGCAGGGTAGCGGCGACAAGCGGCCTGTCATACAGGTCGCTGAGGTCCACCGGTGGCCCCGCGATCATCCGCATGGTCTTGCGGGGGAACACGCGCAGCTCTTTGGCGTACGGGCGCTGGATCTCCTGCGGTCCCCACTGGGCGACGGGAATGACCGGGCATCGTGTCGTTAGGGCCATCCGGGCAGCGCCGGTCTTGGCGGTCATCGGCCACATGAGCGGATCGCGGGTCAGCGTCCCTTCGGGGAAGATCGGGACGCACTTTCCGTCCTCGATCGCCGCGACGGCGGCCGAAAACGCCTCTGCGGCGTGGCTGGTGCCGCGCTGGACCTCGATCTGCTGAGCTGCGGTCACGAGCCTGCCGATGATCGGGATGCGGAACACCTCCGACTTCGCGAGGAAGAACGGCGGATGCCCGTTGTCGTACAAGAAGTGCGCGAAAGCGAACACGTCCACGTGCGAGAGGTGGTTGGGGCAGACCACAAATCCGCCGCTGGTCGGGAAGTTCTCGGCGCCGCTCCACGCGCGACGGGTCAGCAGCATCATCATCGGTCGCACCAGCATCGCAAGGAACCGGTATGACTTCGGCAGCTGCCGCTCTGGTCGTATTCGCCGCACCGAGGCTCCGTCCGGTCTGCTGTTGATGGCCATCGCCTGCTGGTGACGCTCTGGCTCGCCGTCATCCTCGCCGCAGGAGTGGGTCGGTGTCGAGGTGAGCACGCAGGTCCTGCGAGGATCAGCGAGATGCGCCCCCCCGAGATCGACCGCTGGCGAGTGATCATCCCGGTCAAGGGTCAGCTGGCTGCAAAGAGCCGCCTGCATCCGCCCGCAGGTGTGAGACGGGCTGATCTGGCGCATGCGTTCGCCCTGGACACCATCACTGCGGCAGTCGCCGGTATGCCGCCCGCCCACGTCTTCGTCGTGACCTCGGACGAGCTCACCGCCACCTTCGTACGAGAGCAGGGCGGCGCCCTTGTACCGGAGCTGGGTGAGGGTCTGAACCCCGCTGTCCGACAGGCGATCGGGCATATCGAGCAAGCCTTGGGTGTTGGCCCCACCGCTGTCCTGCTTGGCGACATTCCGACGCTGCGCCCCCGCGACCTCGCCAACGCGCTCAACGCCTGCGCGGTTCACCCTCGGGCCCTGGTGCCGGATGCATCTGGCACGGGCACGGTGCTGCTCAGCGCCCTGACCCCGCAGGACCTTCATCCGAGGTTCGGTCCGGACTCGGCACGTGAGCACGCGCGCGACTGCACGCGGCTGGATCTGGACCTGCCTGCGCTGCGCACCGATGTGGACGACGACCAGGCACTTCGCCGGGCCATTGCCATCGGAGTCGGCAGGCACACCGCGGCCGCGCTGCACCTGGCGTTGGACTAGCCTGAGCCCCATGCAAGCCAGCGTGCACAAATATGACGACGAGAGCGGTTCAGGCAGCGTGCTGCTGAACGATGGCCGCGAAATTCCCTTTGACGGCAGCGTGTTGGACGCCAGCGGCCTGCGCCGCCTGCACCCCGGCCAGCGCGTCAGTATCGAGATGACGACGTCCGCAGTCACCCGGCTGTGGATCATCGGCATCGGCGACGGCGAGACCATCAGCTGACCGACGCGCTGACTCGACGTCCGGATCAGCGGCAACCCGGCACAAGGAAGGCCGGCACCAAGCGGTGCCGACCCGTCCTTGACGGTCTATCTCAGTCGTGCGTCAGGCCTTCTTGGCCGCTCGCTTGGCGGGCGCGACCTTCTTCGCAGGTGTCACGGTGACCGCGGCCTTCTTCACGACGGCCTTCTTCGCCGGAACGGCCTTCTTGACAACGGCCTTCTTGACGACGGCCTTCTTGACCGGAACGGCCTTCTTGACGACGGCCTTCTTCACGGCAACGGCCTTCTTGACCACGGCCTTCTTCACGGGCGCGACCTTCTTGACAGCAGCCTTGGCCGGGGTGGCCTTCTTCACGACGGCCTTCTTGACCGCAGCCTTGGCGGTTACGGCGGTGGTGGCCGATGCTCGGGCGCCGGCCGCAGAAGCCTTGGGCAGCTGGCGTGGGTCGGCGACGTAGGTGCGGAATGCTGTGCCGGCCTTGAACTTCGGAACCGCGGTCTTCTTGATCTTGACGCTCGCGCCGGTGCGCGGGTTCCGGCCGGTTCGTGCCGCGCGAGCCGCGCGCTCGAACGTGCCGAAGCCGGTGATGCCGACCTTACGGCCCTTGGCGACCTCACGAATAACGACGTCCAGTACTGCCTCGAGCGCGTCGGCCGCAGCCTTCTTGCCACCGAGACGACCCTCAATGGCGGCGATCAATTGTCCCTTGTTCACGTCTTCCCCTCCTGAGGAAAATGTTCGCCGAGCTCCTTGCCCGACGAATTGGGCGGCCGGGCACCGCCCGACTTGAGACTGACGTTAGGGCCACATCCTGTTGGAGTCCACCACCGAGGCATGTCGGAATCGTTGTGTCGCAACGGATTTGGGCCACCTCCAACCGCCCGGAAACGTCTCTCTCAGGGCCTTTGCGCGGACCTTCATCCGGCTGGGGTCGACGGCCGAAACTCATGCGATGTCGGACGAATCCCCATGATTTGCAGCACTATTCACTAAGAGGTGGATCCGACCGGACAGACGAACGCTGCGTCTGGGACCGATGACGCCCCCTGCGGAGGGGCGGGAGTGGGCGCCCCGGCTTGGCCGCAAAGCCCCCTCGCGAAAAAAGTGTTGCCGGCGGGCGCTCATGGCCCCCGCTCGGGGCCTCAGGCGTCGATCGTCGTTGGCAGGTGGCTCGGCCGCCTCGCCTCGAAGGCGCTCACCTCGGCCTCGTGGCGCAACGTCAGACCGATGTCGTCCAGTCCCTCGAGCAGCTTCCATCGCGTGTAGTCATCGAGCTCGAACGGCGCGATGATGCCCTTCCCGGTGATGGTCTTGGACTCAAGGTCCACAGTGACCTCGGCGCCGGGCTCGCTCTCGAGCAGCTTCCAGATCTGCTCGACGTCGCCCTGGCTCGTCTGAGCGGTGAGCAGCCCCTCCTTACCGCTGTTCCCGCGGAAGATGTCGGCAAAACGCGAAGCGATGACGACCCGGAAGCCATAGTTCATCAAGGCCCACACCGCGTGCTCGCGGGAGGACCCCGTCCCGAAGTCGGGACCGGCGACCAGGACGGACCCTGCGGCATACACGGGGTTGTTGAGGATGAACGTCTCGTCCTTGCGCCAGGCGGCGAAGAGGCCGTCCTCGAAACCGGTACGCGCTACCCGCTTGAGGTACTCAGCCGGGATGATCTGATCCGTGTCGACGTTGCTGCGACGCAGCGGCACCCCGATACCGGTGTGGGTCGTGAACTTGTCCATCGAGATGATCCTCGCTCCTGGTTCGGTGGCTCGGTACGGCTTCAGAGGTCAGCAGGGCTCGAGAGCGTGCCCCGCAAGGCGGTGGCCGCTGCCACCAGCGGGCTGACCAGGTGGGTGCGCCCACCCTTGCCCTGGCGTCCTTCGAAGTTGCGGTTGGAGGTCGATGCACTGCGCTCCCCCGGTGCCAGCTGGTCAGGGTTCATGCCCAGGCACATCGAGCATCCGGCCAGCCGCCACTCCGCACCCGCCTCGCTGAACACCGTGTCCAGGCCCTCGCTCTCGGCTTGCAGCCGCACCTTGGCCGAGCCGGGA
The DNA here is from genome assembly GCA_031406655.1 of Micrococcales bacterium. GTDB lineage: Bacteria > Actinomycetota > Actinomycetes > Actinomycetales > Dermatophilaceae > UBA4719. The sequence continues at coordinate 2,271 of JANOHS010000342.1, read as the reverse complement.
ACGACAAGCATCCGCACGCCTTGCGCAACCTGGTGACCCTTGAGGACCGCGGCCGCGGCTCGCAGGTCCTCGATCCGGCCGTTGGTGCAGGAGCCGACGAACACGGTGTCGACCCGGATCGCCTTGAGAGGGGTGCCGGCCGTGAGGCCCATGTACTCCAGCGCGCGCTTGGCGTTGGCCACGTCGGACTCATCGCTGAAGGACTCGGGATCGGGGACGCTGGCCGAGAGCGGCAGGCCCTGGCCTGGGTTGGTCCCCCAGGTCACAAACGGTGCCAGCTCGGCTGCGTCCACGTGGATCTCGGCGTCAAAGACGGCGTCGTCCTGGCTTCGCAGCGTCGACCACTCCGCAACTGCGGCGTCCCACTCCGCGCCGATGGGAGCATGCGGACGGCCCTTCAGGTACGCAAAGGTGGTCTGGTCGGGTGCGATCATGCCCGCGCGCGCGCCGGCCTCGATGGACATGTTGCACACCGTCATTCGAGCCTCCATCGAGAGCGCCTCGATCGCCGTGCCCCGGAACTCGATCACGTAGCCCTGACCACCCGCAGTGCCGATCCTGGCGATGACCGCCAGGACGATGTCCTTGGCTGTCACATCCTCGGGCAGCTGCCCGTCGACGTTGACCGCCAGCGTCTTGAAGGGCTTAAGCGGCAATGTCTGCGTGGCCAGCACGTGCTCGACCTCACTGGTGCCGATACCGAACGCCAGAGCCCCGAACGCACCGTGTGTGGACGTGTGGCTGTCACCGCAGACGATGGTCATGCCGGGTTGGGTCAGCCCGAGCTGCGGGCCGACGACGTGGACGATGCCCTGGTCGACGTCGCCCATCGGGAAGAGCGTGACGCCGAACTCCGTGCAGTTGCGTCGCAACGTCTCGACCTGTGTCCTGCTCACCAGATCGGTGATGGGCCCCGGAGTCGTCGGGACGTTGTGATCCTCGGTGGCCAAGCTCAGGTCCGGGCGGCGAACTGCACGGCCGGTCAGTCGCAACCCGTCAAAAGCCTGGGGGCTGGTCACCTCGTGCAGCAGGTGCAGGTCGATATAGAGAAGGTCGGGTTCACCCTCGGCCCGACGCACCACATGTGCATCCCATACCTTCTCGGCCAGCGTGCCTGCCATGAGGAGTCTCCTTCGTGATGCGGTGCTGATCAGATGCTGGTGACCCCGCATCTTCGGGTGTCACGTTCCGAGGTTCGCGCAATAATTCGCCGGATGACCTTGCGTCTCAGGCTTTGAGACGCCAATATCAATGCATGGACAATACTAGCGGAGTCGGCGTTCTGGACAAGGCCGCAGTCGTGCTGGGCGCGCTCGAGGCCGGGCCCTCGACCTTGGCGCAGCTCGTGGCGGCCACAGGACTGGCTCGTCCGACCGCACATCGTCTGGCCGTCGCCCTTGAGCACCACCGCCTCGTGTCGCGGGACATGCAAGGTCGGTTCGTCCTGGGCCCCCGCCTCGGTGAGCTTGCGGCCGCCGCCGGCGAGGACCGGCTTCTCGCCGCCGCCGGTCCCGTCCTGGGCGCCCTGCGCGACCACACCCACGAGAGCGCCCAGCTCTTCCGGCGGCAGGGCGACGTGCGCGTCTGCGTGTCGGCCGCCGAGCGGCCCATGGGCCTGCGCGACACGATCCCGGTGGGTGCCAGCCTGTCGATGCTCGCCGGCTCCGCCGCCCAGGTGCTGCTCGCATGGGAGGAGCCGGACCGTCTGCACCGGGGGCTCCATGGTGCGAAGTTCACAGCCACCACCTTGTCCGGTGTCCGGCGCCGAGGCTGGGCCCAGAGCGTGAGCGAGCGCGAGTTCGGTGTCGCCTCGGTGTCCGCGCCCGTTCGTGGGCCGTCCGGTCGCGTCGTGGCTGCGGTCTCGATCTCTGGCGCGATAGAGCGAGTCTCCCGTCAGCCCGGTCGCCTGCACGCGGCCACCGTCGTCGCGGGCGCCAACAAGCTCACCGAGATCCTGCGCAGGGCTCAGGCACCCCAGACCTCCTGAGCCGGCCCGGTCCAGAGATGCCGAGTCCCCGTCCTGCCATCAGGACGGGGACTGCTGCCTCACGTAGCCCCGACGGGATTCGAACCCGTGCTACCGCCTTGAGAGGGCGGCGTGCTAGGCCGCTACACAACGGGGCCCTAGCTGATGCTCCCGAGTCGCTGAACGCTCCTCGGCAGCGGAGGAAACCATACCGGTATGGTGGCTTTTCTCCGAATCGCGCCCCACTGACAAGACGTCGGGCGATCAACGCTGGGGCCCCGGTGTGTAGCGGCCTAGCACGCCGC
>JANOHS010000250.1:0-6244 GCA_031406655.1 Micrococcales bacterium | reverse complement strand
GGGCGGCGGCTGGTTTGCCGGTGCTCTGTTCGATGAAGCCGAACAGCAACTCGAACGCGTCACGGTAGCTTTCCACGGTGCGGGCGCTGGCGCCCCGCTGGGCGATCAGGCGCCGCAGGAAGAAGTCCTGCACCAACTGTGCGAACCCGACCTGCGGGACTCTCACGACACACCTTCTGGTGAGTGGCCGGCGAAGGCTTCGAAGCGGTCGGCCACGAAGCCCATCAGTTCCGGGACGGCCGAGAGATACCAGTAGAGGTCGCGCACTTCGACGTGTCCGAGGTAGGTCGCCAGGGCCGCGATGTTGGCATCGACGTTGGCGTCTTCGGCGTGCCAGGCCTGGATGCGGCGAACCACCATCCGGTGGCGCAGATCGTGGACCCGGGGCGCGCGGGTGCGGCCTGTTGCGGTCCAGCCCAACTGCCGGCGCAAGACGCTGAATGTGTGATGCGCCGCGCTGTCGCTGATCTGGTCGCTGCGGTCGGTGCGGAAGAACGCTGCGTCCTTGCCTGGCGGGCCGTAGCGGCCTCGCCGTTGGGTGGCGTAGTCGGCCAGTGGAGGCACTGCACTGGGATGCAGCGGCACCAGCCTGGTGCGGCCGCGTTTGCCGGCGCGGACGGTGAGCACGGCCTCGTCCAGGTCGACGTCGCCGCAGCACAGTGCCAGCGCCTCGCTGATCCGCAGCCCGGTGGACGCGATCAGAGCGAACAAGGTGGCGTAGCAGTGTGGGCGTAGTCCTCCGGCCGGGGCCAGCCCGGCGGCTGCGGCCAACAGGTCGCTGATCTCGGCCTCGGAGTAGATGTGTGGTGGTTTGCGGTGGCCGGTCGAACCCAGTAGCCCGGGTTCGGGCACCTCGGTGGCGCCGTCCATGGCGGCCAGGTGACGCAGGAAGCCACGCACCATCGTCAATCGGCGCGCCGGATTGCACGGATCGGTCGAGGTCGTCGCGCTCGCCCAATCCAGGCTCGACTCAAGCCGGATCGGGCCCTCGTGGCCTTCTTGGTCCAGGTGCCGACCGAAGGCGCGGAGCGCACGCTCCTGGCTGGGCGAGCGGTAACCCAGGCCGCGGCGCAACGTGATGAACTCCTCCACGCGTACGGGCACGGCGCTCACCACGCCGGTCATGACTGCGCTCCGGCCTGCGGCCATGGCAGCGGAACCTCGCGCAGGCGCCCGATATCGACCGCGGCATAGATCCGGGTCGTGGCCAGACAGGAATGGCCGAGCAGGTCAGCGATCTCCGGCAGGCTGGCCCCGCCGGCGAGCAGTTCGGTGGCCAAGGAGTGTCGCAACAAGTTGCCCCCGCGCCCGGGTGCGTCGATGCCGGCGGTGTCCACCGCGCGCTGCACCGCGCGGCCAACGATGCTGGTGCTGATCGGGGCACCGATCCGCAGCCGGTGCAAGACGAAGACCACTCGGGCATCGGTGTCAGGGCGACCGTGTTGAAGGTAGTCAGCCAGGGCCGCCCCGACCTCGCTGGTCAGCGGCAAGAGCGCGCCGTGGCCGGTCTTGCGGGCACGCACCCGCACGACGGCGTTGCGCCAGTCGAGATCCTCAAGCCGCAGCTGCGCCACCTCACCAGGCCGCAGTCCCAACCGCGCAATGGTCAAGATGATCGCCCGGTCTCGCAGGTCGCGTGCCGAGGCCGACTCCAGCGAAGCGATCAGCCGTTCAAGGACCGTCGGGTCCAGATGCCGAACCAGGCCGGACGGACGATGCGGAACCATCGGGACGGCGTCCGCCAACCGGTCCTCACACCATCCGTGCGCGCGCAGGAACCGGAAGAAGCTACGTAACGCCGACGCCGCGTGCTCCACCGTCCGCGGCTGGTAGCGGCCCGATAGCCCGCCAACGAACGCGACCACCTCCGGGGCACGGACCTCAGCGAACTTCACCGCACCGTCGGGGAACATCGCCGCCAAGAACTCGCCGACGTACCTGGCGTAGTTGCGTCGGGTCCCCGGACACACACCCCGGACCCGATGCAGATACTCATCGAAGGCGGCGAGGACGTCTTCCATCGTGAACTGCTCATAGCTTTTCATCAGATTTCTCCTTGTCAGCGAACCGATCCGATGACAAGAAGCGTCACGATTATGTGCAGCGACCGCGATCTCGTGAACCCACAGAACCCCGAGCACGCAGGGGCGTTGGCGACCTCACCCGGACGACCTGCACATAACCAGGGGCTGAGCCGAATAGGCGTAGTCGCCGATCACGGCCAGGCGCACCTCGGTCGCAGCTTCCAGGTGCGGCCAGACCGGGTTGGGGCGGGCCAGGTGGACGAGCAGCTCGTGACCGGCGACGGTGAAGTGGGTGGGTACCAGTAGCGGCGCCTGCGCTGGGTCGAGGTTGTTGACCGCGAGCACCCCGAACCGGTCGGTGGCGGCCAGCCACTTCTGCCATTCGGACTGGTCGAGCGCGGCGTCCCACGGGTGGATGAGCATCGTCAGCGTCCTTCGTCGGAGGTGGTGTGCGGCGGCGGTGATCAGGCGGCGCGCGGAGCGGACGACCTCCGGTCGTGCGGCACGGGTGCCGACCCCCGGGCTCGAAGACGCTGATGCAGCACCAGCGGAAGTCGCCGCCGCTGGACCTTGGGGCTCTCTGCGTCAGCCCTTCATTCTGATTTGCGATCGCATCGAAACACGTTGTCATGGTCTCGATAGAACTCACACTGCTGCTGCAGCGCCTCCTTTAAGCGATTCCGGCCACGATGAATCCTTATCTTGCTGGTAGCCAAAGAGCAATTGCAGATCTCGGCAATCTGCTGAGCAGTCAGCCCTTCAAGGTCGTGTAGAACAAGCGCCGCACGGTAGTCCTCGGGCAAACTGTCTATCACTTGACGAACGCAAGCGTTCATCTCATCTACGACGATCAGCTCGTCGATTGCGCGGTCTGTGTCCGCCAAGTCCGCCGCTTCATTCATCTCAACGATATGAAGTCTCCGGTCGGGCTTGCGGAAATAATCGGCGGCGACGTGAGTGGCGATGGTGAACGCCCAGGTCTTCACGCTGGAACGGCCGGCGAAGTCGGGAAGACCCCGCGCCATCCGGATGAGCGTTTCCTGGAGCAGATCTTCACCGACTGTCCGGTCCCCCACATAGCGCCCGAGATAACGCAACAGGGTCGGCGACAGCTCCGTGGCGAGCTGTTCGAATGAAAGCTGTTGAGTGGGGTGCTCCATCTCTCCTTCTCCAGATGAGAGCCATGGCAGCGGGTCTTAAGCCCCGCTGCCTGTGGGTGTGATCGACCAGACTAGCCGCAGCACGTGCCGCCCGTTGCCGTACCCGCGGCCGTTTGGACGGGACCGCTTCCCTCAGCAGAGGCGCCGACCGCGGTTTCGCTCAGCACCCGCAGTGCAGTATCGAGTACCTTGCGCGCTGGGACTTGCCGAATCTTATCACTGAGGCGAATAGCCTCGGTAATCTGCGAGTCGGTCAAGCCGGCTTGTCGTGCCTCCGGGATGTGATACTCAACGCAGGATATGCAATTGCTACCCATGGCAGCGCCGAGGGCTACCAACACGCGTTCGTTTCGGTTGAGGTCGTTCATGGCTCGATCCGTTCGTAGAATTGATATTCGTATAGCGGCGATTCTTGGGTTAGCGACCGGACTAGCCGGCGCGTCCTAGGACGAAATTCCATTCTTTGCTGTTATGGATCCTATTCGGCGTGTAGCGTCGCGATAATCTCATCAGCGACCTGACGGGCGGTCAGTTTGCGGTCCTCTTCTGGAACATCGTCCATCAGGAAGACGTCGGAGTACTTCTTGTGTATCGGCAGGGCGTCGATATGAACGACGTTGGCTTCACCGATGAGATTGTTCAGCACCCGTCCATGGCACTTCAAGAAGCATCCATCGATCATGACGGTCTTCTCAGCGCCCTTGACCCAGCGCGCCATCGCCGAATGAGGGACAAAGAACGTCTCGGCATGACATGCCCGCGAGTAAGACGGCACCTCGCGTGCCACCAAATTGGCGGCAAGTCTGGCGATCTCCCCCCGAATGCAAGGTCCCTCACAGGACAAAACAGGGACTCTCTTATCAGAAATGTTCTGTTCCGCGTAAGCCTCACCGGCCGGGCACAAGCCCTTTACACCGTCGACTGCCAGGGAAAAGTCCGGCGTATAGACATTCATGTCGATCTCCGTTCATCGTGTCAATCGGCTATGTATCGCGATCGGAAACTGTCCGACCACTCACCTTCTTAGACGGACTACAGAGGCAGATGGATACAGGGACAACGGAAGCCAGGACCACCGCCTTGTTCGCTGCCTCGGATGTGGCCAGAGGGAAGAATAGAGCGCACTTCGAATAGGGCACTCCCACCAGTACATGCCTGTCGGTTCCTACGTGCACGTCGACCAGCTGCCGGGCACCTCGCGCTGCGGCCGGCCAAGCCGCAGACCGTCCTAGTCGATGATGGTGCGTTCCTCTGCCCGCCGAGCCATGGCTGCTGCTTGTTCCTCGAGCGAGGTGCCCCGTTGTGCGATGAGCCGTTCTTGGAGCGCGGGGAGGGCCGTGAAATCTTTGGGCCGGGCGGCGGCTTCCTTGGACCGGATGATGTCTGCCAACGAGGCGACGGATATCTGCTCGCCTCGCACATCCACCCGCAGGGCTGCGCGCACCAGGTCCTCGTAGCCGTCGGTACCACTTGATTTGAAGCTGATGTCGAACTCACCGAACCTGCAGGTGAGGTTCCACATGGCAACGTTGGCAAGTGATTCAGCGTCGTGGGAGAAGCGAAGACCTTCGGGTGACCCCGCATTGCGGATCCGCGCGCCAAGATCGGTGAGCACCTGCAAGAGCCGTGTGAACTTCTCCTGCGTGGCACTGGGGGTGAAGTCGATGTCGCGGGTCGAAGCGCTGGCCGTTCAAGCTGGCGCCTTGGTGTTCTTCCGGGCTCGCAGAGCGGCGGATACGGCGGCGCGATCCTTCGCCACACGCGTCGCCTGGTAGCTCTCCCATGCCTGGCACTCCTCTGGCGAGCGATGCTGCTCAAGCTCCCGGAGCACGTCGTCATGGTCGTCGTACGGCGCCAGCTGTAAACGCAGCTCGAAACCCGCGGCTTTGAGGAGCTTCATCAAGGTCGGCAAAGTCGCTTGGCGGCGGTCATGCTCGTAGGCCGACACCATGGTCCTGGCCACGCCAGCCCGCTTGGCCAGCTCGGACTGGCTCAGCCCGGCCTTGAGCCGGGCGTATCGCAACAGCCCAGCGCCCGGGGATGGCATCTCGTCGTGGACGCCCACGTACACGATTGTATCCCTTTACCGAGGTGACCAATTCAGACTGAGACCAGAAACGCCGGCCCGACCCCGAAGGGCTGGACCGGCGTTTCCTGGCTGGCGGTGGCGGTGGGATTTGAACCCACGGTGGAATTACCCCCACACACGCTTTCGAGTTCTGCGAACCAGGGTTCAGCCACAGTCGTCGGCGTCCGCCACGTGCTCAAAAAGCCCGTTCGCGGGAGTCACCGAACCCGCGCGGATGACGACGAATGAGACAAGAACTGAGACAAGGTCCGCAGCGGCGTCGAGTGCAGGACTAGGGCTCAACGTTCGACCTTAGCCGCTTAAGGGGGCGCGCGATCATGCCACAGCCAGCGCGGATGCAAGTCAGGCTGATTCTGCCTTCCGCTCTCTACTTGGACCGGGTGGGGCCAGCGACTACGGCGCCACGCACGTACCGAAGTCGAACTCCTTGACATTGCCGTTCACAAACGTGATGTGCTCCATCACTTTGACGTTGTCCACTCGCCCTGAGCCCTTCGCAACCACCTGCAGCTGGGCCGTAAACGTGGCCTGGAACGTACCCTGCTGTGCATTATCGGTGGCTCCAAACCACTCGGTGCCCCGGATGCTGTAGACGTTGCCCGCCTGGTCTTTCGCAACCACCGCCTGCGTGGTGACGGTCCCGGTGAAGTTGGTGTTGCCCGATGCACTTGTGCCCTCGTGGAACACGAGCTTGATGGATCCGGACGTGATCGTGTACGCCACCGACCCGCAGTCGAGAACGTCGCCGGCGACGTTCTCCACCGAGTGCTGGGCCGGACTGTTGGCAGACGCGGCCGGTATCGAGAACGCGCATACCGCCGCCGCGGATCCGAGAACTGCCGTCACTCGCTTCATTGCCTTCTCCCCTCGCGTCGCTGCTGTCAACCGACGGCCGCAACTTCTCAGTCAAACACTCGGTTGAACCCTGTCAAGGGCCTTGTGCGGGTCCATCCCGATGACCACACAATCCA
>JANOHS010000327.1:0-1709 GCA_031406655.1 Micrococcales bacterium | reverse complement strand
GTCCGAGCGGCGCCATGCCTGGTGGTCGGCGCCCCACTGGGTGAACCCGGCCGACCGCAGGATCGACTGGGAGACCAGGTTGTCGCTGTTCGTGCCCGCGTGGAGCCGGCTGAGCCCGAGCCCACCCTCGTCCACGGGTGTGAATGAGTGCGCCACGACCGGTCCGAGCGCCTCGCCGATCACGCCACGACCTCGGGCGCCCGGCCGGAGCCAGTAGCCGACCTCACCCTGGAAGCGACCCTCGGCCGGTCCCATCCCGAAGACCTGCAGGTTGCCGAGCATCTGGTCGGTCGCGAGGTCGGCGATGCACCAGTGGACGTCGGCCCCGGTCGCCATCTCCAGCCGTCGGCGCGCCAGCCACGCCGGGAAGTCATCCGGCCCCGGCTGGGCGCCGGCCGGCATGAAGCGCAGGCTGTCGTCATCGGGTCCCTGCCCGGGACCTGGGGAGTCGGTGTCGCGCCACGGCCGCAGCCGCAGCCGGGCCGTCTCGAACACCGGTGGCTCGGGAGCGGGACGAGGCGCGGGGGACTCAGCTGGGTCGGCCATGGCCCCAGCCAACCCGAGTTCGGGCACTGGAGGCAACGTGGATGGTGTCCCGTGCTTGGCTTGCCCCATGAAGATCACCGTCGTGAACAACGAGGCCGGCCACCGCTACGAGGCCTGGATGGGCGAGGTCCTGGCCGCCTACTCCCAGTACACCCTCGACGACGACGGGATCATCGCCTTCACCCACACGCAGGTCGCGGACGCCTTCGAGGGCAAGGGCCTGGCCACCACCCTGATCCGCGCGGCCCTGGATGACGTTCGCGCCGGAGGCGCCCGCAAGGTCCGTCCGCTGTGCCCGTTCGTCGAGCGCTTCATCGCCCGCCATGAGGACTACCAGGACCTGCTGTATGTCGGGAGCGACTAACCTAGGCTCAAATGACGTCCCTGTTCCACCACGGTTGATCTCACCAGGAGTATCGAGTGCCCATTCCGATCATTGACAAGCTGCTGCGTGTCGGCGAAGGCCGCGTGCTCAAGAAGCTGGAGGGGATCTCCAAGCAGGTCAACGCGATCGAGGAGGACTTCGAGAAGCTCACGGACGCGGAGCTGCGCGGCGAGACCGACGTCTTCCGCAAGCGCCTGGCCGACGGCGAGACCCTCGACGACCTCCTCCCCGAGGCCTTCGCCGCCGTGCGCGAGGCCAGCAAGCGCACGCTGGGCAAGCGCCACTTCGACGTCCAGATCCAAGGTGGCGGGGCGCTGCACCTGGGCAACGTCGCGGAGATGAAGACCGGTGAGGGCAAGACGCTGGTGGCGACGCTCCCGTCATACCTCAATGCTCTTGAGGGCAAGGGCGTCCACGTCATCACGGTGAACGACTACCTGGCCCAGTACCAGTCCGAGCTGATGGGCCGCGTCCACCGGGCCCTCGGCCTCGAGACCGGCTGCATCCTGGCCTCGATGACCCCGGCCCAGCGCCGCGTCGAGTACGCCAAGGACATCACCTACGGCACGAACAACGAGTTCGGCTTCGACTACCTGCGCGACAACATGGCGTGGTCCACCGAGGAGCTGGTCCAGCGTGGCCACGGCTTCTGCATCGTCGACGAGGTTGACTCCATCCTGATCGACGAGGCCCGCACCCCGCTGATCATCAGCGGCCCGGCCGACCAGGCGACCAAGTGGTACGTCGAGTTCTCGGCCCTGGTCAAGCGCCTGACCCG
>JANOHS010000324.1:0-2055 GCA_031406655.1 Micrococcales bacterium | reverse complement strand
GCTTCCGGTCGTCGTGTTCTTCCACGGTGGCGGGTGGGTGCTGGGCAGCACACGCCAGTACGACCCGCTGTGCACGTTCCTCGCCCGTTCCATCCCGGCGGTCGTGGTCAGCGTCGACTACCGCCTGGCACCGGAGTTCCGGGCCCCGAAGGCGGTGCAGGACTGCGTCGACTCCGTCCGCTGGCTCGAGAGACATGCGGAGTCCTTGGGCGGCGGGGCCTCTCTCCTCGCGGTGTGCGGTGACAGCGCGGGTGGGAACCTCGCGGCGGTCGTGTGCCAGGTCGTCCGCGACGAGGGCGGACCGAAGATCTCGCACCTGGCACTTCTGTACCCCGGCACCGATGCGACCAAGAGCCAGCCATCCATCACCGAGCACGCCAAGGGGCCCTTGCTCACCCTGGCCAAGATCGACGCGTTTCTCGACCACTACCTCGGGCCTGGCGGTCTGTCGGCCACCGACCCTCTGGTCTCGCCCCTGTGGGCCACGAGCCACGCTGATCTTCCGCCCACGCTGGTCCAGACCGCGGACCTCGATCCGTTGCGGGACGAGGGCAGGCTGTATGCCGAGCGACTCACCGCCGCCGGCGTCCCCGTTCGCTACACGAACTACGTCGGTGCCCCGCACGGCTTCGCGAGCTTCCCCGGAGCCACGGCCATCGGCCAGCAGCACCGTGCGGAGCTGGTCGGTGAGCTGGCTGCCCACCTGCACCCGTAGCCACGTCCATCCGTGAATCAGCGTCTGGCGCGATGACCGGACGAGCCCTCTGACCAGCCTTGTAGGGTCGCCACGTGCGCATCCCCCTCGGCTTGTCCCTCGACGCCGCCCTCATCGTCCTGTTCGCCCTCATCGGCAGGCGCAACCACGGCGAGAGCGGCGCGCTGGTCGACGTCGTGACAACGGCCTGGCCCTTCCTGGCCGGTATGACGGCCGGCTGGCTCCTCTTCCTGCTCACCTTCCGCCGCGCCCCCCTGAAGGTGCGCGACGGCATACCGATCTGGCTCGGCGCCGTGGCGGTCGGCATGGTGCTGCGCAGCCTGACCGACGCGGGCACGGCCTTCACGTTCATCGTCGTGGCCACCGTCTTTCTGGGCACCACGCTGCTCGGCTGGCGTGGGTTGGCTGCGCTCACGACCCGCCACCGGGCATGAGCTGGCCCGCGATTCGGTCTGCCGAACAGTCCGATCTCGACCCTGTTGCCGGCATCTACGCGTTGGCCGTCCGCAACAGCGTGGCAACCTTCGATCTCGAAGAGCCTCCACCGGCGTACTGGCAGGCAAAGCTGGGGAGCACCGCCCCGGGCGATCATCTGCTCGTGGCCTGCGAGGAGGACGAAGTCATCGGGTTCGCGTACTCGGCCGCGTTCCGGTCCCGGCCTGCCTACGCGCGCACCCGCGAGACGTCGGTCTATGTCGCGCCGGTGGCAACAGGAATGGGCGTCGGGACCGCCCTGTATGCAGAGCTGCTGGACCTGCTCCGAAAGGACGCGGTCCATCTCGTGGTTGCCGTTGTGGCACAACCGAATCCGGCGAGCAACGCCCTACACAGCAAGGTCGGTTTCACCGAGGTTGGCACGCTCGACGAGGTGGGGTTCAAGTTCGGTGCATACGTCAGCACCACGTACTTCCAGCTGCGCCTTGGCTGACGCAGCGTCGACTCAGAGGTACTGGCCGGTATTGGCGACGGTGTCGATGGAGCGACCCGGCTCGGTGCCGTCCTTGCCGGTGATGAGCGTGCGGATGTAGACGATGCGCTCGCCCTTCTTGCCCGAGATACGAGCCCAGTCGTCCGGGTTGGTCGTGTTGGGCAGGTCCTCGTTCTCCTTGAACTCATCAAGGCACGAAGCCAGCATGTGCTCGATCCGGATGCCCTTGGCAGAGCTGGTGAGGAAGTCCTTGATCGCCATCTTCTTGGCTCGGTCGACGATGTTCTGGATCATGGCGCCGGAGTTGAAGTCCTTGAAGTAGAGGACCTCCTTGTCTCCGTTGGCATAGGTGACCTCCAGGAACCGGTTGGCCTCGATCTCGGAGTACATCCGCTCGACGGCGGCCCGGATC
>JANOHS010000320.1:0-4723 GCA_031406655.1 Micrococcales bacterium | reverse complement strand
CAGCGTGCCGGTGTCAGTCATCCTGCCCAGTGTCCCTCACGCCGAGCCGATGACGTCCAACGCGCGGTCGATCAGCCGCGGGTCGTCGTGGTCGAGCCAGTGGATGCGCGGATCCGGCCGGAACCACGACTCCTGCCGCCGCGCGAACCTTCGTGTCGCCGCGACCGTGTCCTCGGCGGCTTGCTCGGCGGTGAGCAGACCGTCCAGATGCGCCAACGCCTGGCTGTAGCCCAGTGCTTTGGCCGCCGTCCTGCCCGTACGAAGACCGGCGGCGTCCAGTCGGCGTACCTCGTCGAGCAAGCCTGAGTCCCACATCTGGTGGACCCGGGTTGCGATGCGCGGGTCGAGCTCTGGTCTGGGGATGACCAGGCCGATGGTGACGGCCGGGCGGTCGTAGGCGCGCGGTGGCAGGCTGGCGGAGTACGGTCGGCCGGTCAGCTCGATGACCTCGAGAGCCCGAACGACCCGTCGGCCGTTGTTGGGCGAGATAGTATGTGCCGCAACGGGATCCGCCAGCATGAGACGCGCGTACATGGCCTCGACACCCTTCAATGCCAGCTCACCCTGGAGCCGCTCACGCACCACGGGGTCGGTCGGCGGGATCTCAAGTCGGTCCAGAGCCGCGCGGACATAGAGGCCCGAGCCGCCGACCAGGATCGGCATGTGGCCGCGCCCCTGGATGCCGGCGATGTCCCGACGGGCTTCGCGCTGGTATGCCGCGACGCTGGCTTCCGCCCGTACGTCAAGGACGTCGAGCTGATGGTGGGCGATCCCCAGCCGCTCCTCGAGGGAGAGCTTGGCCGTACCGATGTCCATGCCGCGATACAGCTGCATCGCATCGGCATTGACGATCTCCCCGCCAAGTCGCTGGGCCAGTGCAAGGGCAAGAGCAGACTTGCCGCTTGCGGTTGGCCCGACGACCGCGATGACTGGCACGGCCGCAGTCTTCCAGATGCGCTGACCCGCGACGGGCAAAGGCCCGAGCAACCACAGCCGTCAGGCCCCAGCGACCACCGGGGCTGGACGCCATGCCGCAACGGTCCAGCCAACGCCGTAGGGGGCCCCTCGCCACAGCACCTCGCCGATTCCGCCGGCGCCTGCGGCGGTGGACAGCACGGGCCACACATGGGGACCGGATGCTCCCAGCTCATGACCGAGGTCGACGTCGATCTGGGCCAGGCCATCCAGCTGTCCGCTTGCCAGCACGCCAGAGACCTCGTCGTCGTACGCCTGGGCCCTCGAGTCCTCGGCCCGCGGCGCTTTCGGCCCGTGGCAGGCGGCGCCGTCAGCGACCAGAATCAGCGCGATGCGGGTGCCCTCCTCGCCCAGCTGGTCGCCCAGAGCCTTCGCCTCCGTGCGGCTGGTGGTGATCCACCGCGCCGCTGCCCACAGCTCGGCATGTTCGGGGTGTGCTCCGACGTCACGACTGGCGAGATAGCGGGCGACCATCAGCGGGGTCGGTAGCGCGCAATCGGTCTGCTCACCCTCAACCAGAGCCGGGACCGCCACGTCGCGCCCGAAGTCGGCGAACGACACAGGCCCGGCGGCGTTGAACTCCCCCCGCTGCCCCGGACCAACAATGACGAGCTGGGCCGGGACTGAAGCAGGCGCCTGTGAGTCCACTGACGCTGCAACAAGATCGGACACGGCGCGAAACACAGCTGAGTCCGCTGCCTGACGCAGGTCGTCGAGCTCGTGAGCAGCCCCTCCCATCAGGTCGACGACGAGAGCCGGCGGTCCCGGGACAACGGCGGCGCTGATGAGCATCGTGGGTAAGCCGCTCAGCCGCAGGTCGCGGCGACGACGGCGACCGGACGCGGCGGGCCGACTGACGGCATACCAAGAGTGACTGCGGGGCGAGCAGACCCGGGCGTGTCCTGCAGGGCTGCCCAGGCGTCGCCACCAGCGGTGCGACGAACCGTGAAGAGGCCACCCTGGACACCGGAGTCTGCGACCACGTGATGCGGCGAGGCCCGGGTCACGGTCACCTCCACCACGTCACCCGGGCGAGGCGCCTCAACCCCGTTGGGAACCGCGAAATGCACGAGACGGTTGTCGCGGGCTCGTCCGGACAACCGCGCGGTCGCCGCATCCTTGCGCCCCTCGCCCTGAGCGACGAGCACCTCCACCGTGCGCCCCTCCAGGTGGCGGTTCTCCGCCCAGGAGACCTCCTCCTGCAGGGCAAGTAGACGCACATAGCGTTCTTGCACAACGGCTTTGGAAATCTGGTCAGACATTGTCGCGGCCGGGGTGCCGGGGCGGATGGAGTACTGAAAGGTGAACGCACTGGCGAACCGCGAGGCCCGCACCACGTCCAGCGTCTCCTCGAAGTCCGCCTCGGTCTCACCGGGGAACCCCACGATGAGGTCAGTCGTGATCGCGGCCTCGGGGATCTGCTCGCGAACGGTGTCGAGGATTCCGAGGTAGGTGGCGCTGCGGTAGGACCGGCGCATCGCCTTGAGCACCCGGTCCGAGCCCGACTGGAGCGGCATGTGAAGACTCGGCATGACGTTGGGTGTCTGCGCCATCGCCAGGATGACGTCGTTGGTGAATGCCGCCGGGTGCGGGCTGGTGAAGCGAACCCGCTCGAGGCCGTCGATCTCGCCGCAGGCGCGCAGCAGCTTGCCGAACGCCAGCCTGTCGCCGAACTCGACCCCGTAGGTGTTGACGTTCTGGCCGAGCAACGTTACCTCGATGACTCCCTGCGCCACCAGTGCCTCGATCTCCGCGAGAATCTCGCCGGGACGCCGGTCCTTCTCCTTGCCGCGCAGCGCAGGAACGATACAGAAGGTGCAGGTGTTGTTGCAGCCGACCGAGATGGACACCCATGCGCTGTATGCCGATTCGCGGCGGCTGGGCAGGGTGGACGGGAAGACGTCCAGGCTCTCGAGGATCTCGACCTCAGCGACCTTGTTGTGGCGGGCGCGGTCGAGCAGGGCAGGCAGCGAACCGATGTTGTGAGTACCGAAGACGACGTCCACCCAGGGCGCCCGGCCCACGATAGTGGCGCGGTCCTTCTGGGCCAGGCAGCCGCCGACCGCGATCTGCATGTCGGGGTTCTTGATCTTGGCCGGACGAAGCTGGCCGAGGTTGCCATACAGCTTGTTGTCGGCGTTCTCCCGCACGGCGCAGGTGTTGAAGACCACGACGTCCGCAGTCTCCGGCGGATCGGGAACTCCGGCGATGTCGACATAGCCGGCTGACTCCAGCAGCCCGGAGAGCCGCTCGGAGTCGTGCACATTCATCTGGCACCCGTAGGTGCGCACCTGATAGGTCCTCATCGCATCGTCAAGGGTACGTGCCCAGCGACGCGGCGGGCATCAGAGCGGTTTGGGAGGCCCGCGCCCTAGTCGGGAAGGTGCTCCGGCGCTTCCGCGATGGCCTCACGGATCACCGAGTAGGTCAGGCTCGGGGAGTAGCCCTTGCGTGCCAGCATGCCGGCCAGCCGTCGGCTCTGGACCTCGATGCCCAGGCCGTGCATCGCCCGCAGCTTCCTGTCGACCAGCTCGCGAGCCCGTTCACGTTCAAGCGCATCGGAGATCGGGGCCAGCGCTGCCTGGGCCAGGTCGTCCTCGATGCCTTTGGCGTGCAGCTCGCGGGCGAGCGCGCGCTTGGACAGACCACGACCGGCCTGCAGGGAGCGCACGAGCATCTGGGAGAAGGCCTCGTCATCGACCAGACCGACCTCGGTCATCCGGTCCAGAACAGCCGCGGCCACGTCGGCGGGGCAGTCGCGCTGCGCGAGCCTCTGCTCCAGCTGCGCCCTGCTGCGCGGCGCCACCGCCAAGGCTCTGAGCACGACCTGTCGGGCCACGTCGTACGGATCCGGCTCCGACTTCCCCGGGTGGGGGTCGGGAGCCGGAGCACGCGCGGCAGTGGAAGCGAGCGCATCGGCCAGAGCAGCCGCCGCGCGCGCGCCCTGGTCCTGCCTCGCGGTGGTCATCCGGGTCAGAAGTCGACCGGCACGTCTTTGACCGGTATGTCCTTGCCGGGCGCGTCCTTGGCGAGCCCGCGCTTGCCCGGCGCGTCCTTGTCCGACCCGGAGGCGACCGGGTCAGCCGGCTTGTCGACCCGCGGCCCGACGCCGAGCTTCTCCTTGATCTTCTTCTCGATCTCGTCGGCGAGGTCTGGGTTGTCCTTCAGGAACGAGCGGGCGTTCTCCTTGCCCTGCCCCAGCTGGTCGCCCTCGTAGGTGTACCAGGCGCCGGCCTTGCGCACGAAGCCATGCTCGACGCCCATGTCGATCAGGCCGCCCTCACGGGAGATGCCCTGCCCATAGATGATGTCGAACTCGGCCTGCTTGAACGGCGGGGCGACCTTGTTCTTGACGACCTTGACCCGGGTGCGGTTGCCCACCGCGTCGGTGCCGTCCTTGAGCGTCTCGATGCGGCGGACGTCCAGCCGGACCGAGGCGTAGAACTTCAGCGCCTAGCCACCGGTCGTGGTCTCGGGCGAGCCGAACATCACGCCGATCTTCTCGCGGAGCTGGTTGATGAAGATCGCCGTCGTGCCTGAGGCGCTCAGCGCTCCGGTGATCTTGCGCAGGGCCTGGCTCATGAGCCGGGCCTGGAGCCCGACGTGGCTGTCACCCATCTCGCCCTCGATCTCCGCCTTCGGCACCAGGGCGGCGACCGAGTCGATGACCACCACGTCGATCGCGCCGGAGCGGATCAGCATGTCCATGATCTCGAGGGCCTGCTCACCCGTGTCGGGCTGGGAGACC
>JANOHS010000318.1:0-3865 GCA_031406655.1 Micrococcales bacterium | reverse complement strand
CAGGCCGGCGTGCCGGGGGAAGCCGCGCCGAGGTTGTGGTGCAGATCGGCGCTGGCCCGGTCGAAGAACGCCAGCAGTCCGTCGCGGTCTGCGGGTCGGCCAGGGTTGTCCAGGGCCTCGACGTCCTCGAACCTGGTGAGCCCTCGACCCGCGACGGTTCCCCAGAACCACTGGACCTCGGCGAGGTGCCAGAGCAGGTCGTCTGCGTCCCAGCCCGGGCACGTCGGCACCGGCGTCCCGGGAGGCGCCTTGGCCAGGACCTCCGCGAAACGTGCCGAGTCGCGGGTCAGGTGGGTCAGGTGGTCGAGGTCACCCGAGCACTCGCTCTCCTTCACGACAGGCATCTCAGCTTCCCTTCGGCGAGCCTCGTGGGCGGGGAGAGAACAGTCAGCAGGCCCTTGCCGCGGCCCGAACGCCACCATGGTCCTGCCCACCCGGACCCACGGTCAAGGTCAGCTCCTCGGCACGGCATACCCGGGTTTGGTCCCTCGCATAGGACAATGGGCCCATGGCCCTGTATCGCGATGCCGCGATCGTCCTACGCGCCCAGAAGCTGGGTGAGGCGGACCGCATCGTCACGCTCCTGACGCGCCAGCACGGCAAGGTCAGGGCCGTTGCCAAGGGCGTGCGCCGGACCAAGTCTCGCTTCGGTGCCCGGCTCGAGCCGTTCATGGTCGTCGACGTCATGCTCTACGAGGGCCGTTCGCTGGATACCGTGACCCAGGCCGAGACCCTTGCCCCGTATGGCGATCCGATCGCCCGCGACTACGTCGCCTACACCGCGGCCACAGCCATGCTCGAGACTGCCGAACGGCTCACCGAGGAACGCGAGCCCGCGGTGCAGCAGTTCGTCCTGCTGGCCGGCGGGCTGAGCGCGCTGGCCGGGGGGGAGCACGAGGCCGGGTTGGTCCTGGACTCCTACCTGCTGAGGTCTTTGGCGGTCGCGGGTTGGGCGCCGAGCTTCTACGACTGCGCACAGTGTGGCGCCGGGGGGCCCCAGCGCGCCTTCAACCTTGCCAGCGGCGGCACCGTCTGCCCCTCCTGCCGGACTCCCGGCTCGGCCTCCCCGGCCCTGGCGACCCTCGAGCTGCTGGCCGCCCTGCTCGCAGGCGACTGGGAGGTCGCTGACGAGAGCCTGCCCCAGCATCGCCGTGAGGGCAGTGGCCTGGTGACCGCCTTCCTGCAGTGGCATCTCGAGCGCAGCGTGCGCTCCCTGCGACTCGTGGAGCGGGTTTGAGCAATCCGCCCTTTCCGCATCCCTCTGGGGCGCGCCCACCCGTCATACCGGCTGCGCTGGTCCCCGGACACGTCGCCATCGTCATGGATGGCAACGGACGCTGGGCCAATGCCCGGGGCTTGCCGCGTACCAAGGGCCATGAGGCCGGCGAGGCGTCACTGCTCGACGTCGTTGCCGGAGCCATCGAGATCGGTGTCAAGAACGTCTCGGCCTATGCCTTCTCCACGGAGAACTGGAAGCGCTCACCGGACGAGGTCCGCTTCCTGATGGGCTTCAACCGCGACGTGATCCGACGGCGCCGAGACCTCCTTCACGACTGGGGTGTCCGCGTTCGCTGGATGGGACAGCGCCCCCGCCTGTGGCGATCGGTGATCAAGGAGCTCGAGGTCGCCCAGGAGCTGACCCGGAACAACACGGTGATGACCTTGACGATGTGCGTCAACTACGGCGGCCGGGCAGAGATCGCCGATGCCACCCGCAGGATCGCCCAGCTCGTCCAGGACGGCCGGCTCAAGGCATCCCGCATCGACGAACGGACGATCGCGCGCTATCTGGACGAGCCGGCGATGCCCGACGTCGACCTGTTCGTGCGGTCCTCAGGTGAGCAACGGACCAGCAACTTCCTGTTGTGGCAGTCGGCCTACGCCGAGATGGTCTTCCTGGACACCTTGTGGCCCGACTTCGACCGGCGCGACCTGTGGCACGCCATCGAGGTCTTTGCCGCGCGCGACCGACGCTACGGCGCTGCCATGAACCGCCCGAGTGACATCGGTGAGCCGCTTCGGGCTCAGAGCCCATCGTGAAGTCGCAGTAGTCGACCCGAAACCAGTCCGGGAGTGTCGATCTGTGCGACCTCACCGGTCCACCGGCGCGGTGGCGGTCAGTCCTGGCAGCTGGAGCAGGTCCCGATGATCTCAAGGGTGTGCTGCACATCGCTGAAACCGTTGTCGGCGCTGACCTTGTCGGCCCAGCTCTCGACGGCAGGTCCCTCGACCTCAACCGTTCGACCGCAGGAGCGACACACGAGGTGGTGATGATGGTGGCCGCTGCGGCACTGCCGGTAGACGGCCTCACCGATGGCGGTGCGCAACATGTCCACCTCGCCGTCGCTGGCCATCGCCTGGAGCGTGCGATACACCGTCGCCAGCCCCACGTTCTGGCCCTGGGCACGCAGGCGCGCGTGCAGGTTCTGGGCCGACATGAAGTCGTCGAGGTCCACGAGCAGCGCCTCGACAGCAGCGCGTTGTCTGGTTGGGCGACGTACGGTCTCGGTCATCAGTGCCTCACCGGATCGTTATGCGTATCAGGGGGACTGGGGTCTCCGGAGAGCTCGTGAGACCTGCTGGGCGTTGGGTCGTGCTCGTCGTAGTGTCCTTGGTGGGGAGCATGGCGGTGGCCGTCGTGGAGGTAGTCGACGTGGTGGTCGTGCTCGATCGCGGGATGGCCGCAGTCGGGGCCGTGCTCGTGCTCGTGCCGCTCGGCTTCGAGGTGTCGTTTGCCCGTGATGCGACCATGCACAGCGCTGTATGACGCCGCCGCCATGAAGAGCGCGATGGCTAGCAACACGATGGTGCCGCCAGGGGCGGCGTCGGCGTAGTACGACGTCCAGACACCGCCGACGCTGCAGACCACGCCGATGACCACGGCGATGCGGATCGCTGATCGGAAACTGCCCGCGACCAGTTGAGCGGTAGCGTTCGGCACGATCATCAGGGCGCTGATCAGCAGCAGTCCGACCACTCGCATGGCGACCACCACGGTGACTGCGGTGAGCACAGCCAGCGTGATGTTGAGGGCGGTGACCCGCATGCCGGTGGCCCGCGCGTACTCCTCGTCGTTGGCGACGGCGAACAGCCGCGGGCCCAGCGCCCACGTCGTCGCGACCACAACGACCGCCAGAGCGGCGAAGTCCACGAGATCACTAGAGGTGGTAGTGGCGATCGCGCCGAAAAGGTAGGAGTCGAGGTTGGTGGGTGTCTCGGACTTGCTGAAGACGACGACTCCGAGCGCGATGCCGCCATAGAACATGACGGCGAGGGCGACGTCCCCGCTGGTCCGGCCGCGGGCACGCACCAGCTCGATCCCGACAGCGGCCACAGCGGCAAACACCAGGGCGCTCAGCACCGGTGCCTGGTTCGTCACCACGCCCACCGCAACACCGGCGAGTGCGACGTGGCCCATGCCGTCACCGATGAGGGACAACCGGCGCTGGACGAGGAAGACCCCGACCATGGGCGCCGCCAGGCCTACGAGGAAGGCCGCCAGCAGAGCTCGTTGCATGAAGTCGTAGGTGAGGATCTCAGGCACGGTGGCCTCCGGGGACGTGGTCCAGCGGTCCGGCTGCGCTCGATCTCGCGGGGGCCTCGTCGTCGTGGTGGTGCCCGTCGTGCTGGTATACGTCGTGGCCGGACAGCCCGTGCCACCTGTCGTGCTCCGGACAGGTTCCGTCGAACGTGATCCGGCCCCCCTCGAGCTCGATGATCCGGGTGAGCACGCCGTGCAGCGCCTGCAGCTCGTGCGTGACGATCAGCATGGTGGCCCCGCGGCCCGCCAGCCGCGCGAGCACCTCGCTCAGGACCTGCTGGCTGGCAAGGTCGACGCCGGCGGTGGGCTCGTCCATGACCAGGA
>JANOHS010000310.1:0-9366 GCA_031406655.1 Micrococcales bacterium | reverse complement strand
GATCAAGCATGGCAAGGAACCGGCCAAGGAGTTCGCCCAGAAGCAGCTGAGCAGGCTCACCGCTCGGAGGCAGGCTCTCTCCCACGCCGAGGGGCTCACTGACGGCTCGACGATGCCCGTCTGGGAGGGTGACCAACAGGTATGGGTCGTCTTCAACGGCGACGAACCGATCGCCTCCCACCCGAATGTTGCCACCCCACTGGCCCAGCTGGTCGAGGGCTACGACCTGGGCAGACGCATCAGGCCCACCATCGACCAACGCCCGAGAACCAATCCCCTCAAGGCAATTCGCCGCAAGAGGTGACCGACCCCACGTAGGTACACAGCCGTCACGCCGGTAGGGGCACACATAGGTTCGGGTGCTTCGCGGCATGAGGCCAGGACCGCCAGGAGACGGCGCGCTGCCTCATGGCAGTTCTGCCATTCGGGCCCCTCAGGCTGGGCCCGACGGCTAAAATTCGGCCATGTCGTTACCGACAAGGGGGTTCCTGCGTGGGTTTCGCGCGGCCTCGCTGGGCGTCGTGGGCTTCGTCCTCGCGCTGGTAGCGCATGTGGGGGCCGGGGGTGCCACGCCGAGACCGGTTGTGCTGTTTCTCCTGGCCGGGCCCATCACTCTGGCCGCGGTGCTGCTGACCAGGGTTCGGCTGAGTCCGGTCCACGTCGCGGTGTCGTTGGCCGCCATGCAGGTAGTCCTGCACGAAGCTTTCATGCTGGGTGCGCAGGCTGACTGCCTGGTTGCCGCGTCGGGCGTACCCGCGAGCGGACACATGGGCCCCGGCGGTCGACCATCCATTGAGTGCGCGGCTGGCTTGGCCACGCACGAGATGGGCCAGGGCTCCGTGTTCGCGGCGGCGGCTATGGTCGGTGCGCACATCGTGGCCACGCTCGTGATGGCTGCACTGCTGGCCTACGGCGAGCAGGTGCTGTGGTTCTTGGCCGGGTGCGTGCGTGCGCCCCGGTTGTTGCGCGTCTGCCTGCCTGAGCTGATGGCTGTGCGGGCAGTGCGTTCGAGTGCGCATCACTTACTCCGCGTGCGGTTCGCCGATGGCGGGGTGGGTCGGCGCGGCCCGCCGCCGCTGGGTCTGTTCGCCATCGTCTGACCGGTTCTCGGGCGGGTGCGCGTTGGCTCACCCACCCGACCTCAGCCGATGGCTGCCAAGCCCTTGTGGGCTTCCTAGGCGTCACATTCCGGTAGCGCACTTCTGTGCCTGGCGAACTCCCGTACGAATCGACGGCGTCCGCTGGTTCAGTCGCCGACTCTCAGACAGGTGATCAGCATGAACATGAAACCCGAGGAAGAAACATGCACAATCCAACAGTCCCCATGACCCAGATGGCGTCCATGGGCCCCGATATCTTGCCGATGTGGGTCACGTGGCTGTGGCTCGCCGCCCTTTCGGCCGTACTCATCTTCCACTGTGGCCAACTCGTCCGTATGCGCGGTCAGCACCGGTGGTTCCACGCCAGCCACATCCTGATGCTCGTCAGCATGCTCTACATGTTCGCGGGGATGGAGTACAAGTGGAAATGGTTCCCGAAGAGCTGGTGGGTCGCCATCTTCTGGCTGTCCACCGCGGCGATAGTCGGGTGGCTGATCTGGCGCTTCGTCCAGCGTCGTCAGCTCAGCTTGCTGTGGGTCGTTGCCCTCATCATGCAGGCGTCGATGATCTACATGTGGATGCCGGACTGGACTCCCGCACTGACGTGGACCCTGGTCGTCTACTTCGGCCTCGAGACCGTGGCGTGGCTCGGCGGACTCCTCGACGACTCCAAGCCGGCGATGGCCGTCGGGCCTGGCGAGCACGCGGCGGTCGTGCCCGCGGTTCCAGGCTCCTCGGCTGCCGCAGCGAACGCGGCCATCCAGCCCGCGAACGTGACTGCCGGACTGCTCGTCGAATCCAGGCCCGCGACGGCCGTCGCGGTCGGCGTCCGCGCGGTGTTCGTACCCCTGGGCCATGACTCGGCAGCCGCCCGGGTCGCCATGGCGGTGATGGCCTCGAGCATGGCCTATATGTTCGCCGCCATGCAGCTGATGCGGTAGCGGCAGTGCCTCCCGACGCCTCGCGGACGTGAGTCCCACGAGGCGCCGGGACGGTGCAGAATGGCTTGCGACCCGGCGCCGAGACCGGGCCGTGAGAGGGTCTTACGCATGAGCGACAGTGACTTCAGACCAGGGCTGGAGGGCGTCATCGCCTTCGAGTCCGAGATTGCCGAACCCGACAGGGAGGGCGGCGCGCTGCGTTACCGCGGCATCGACATCAACGACCTGGTCGGCAGGGTGTCCTTCGGCAACGTCTGGGGCCTGCTGGTCGACAACGAGTTCAACCCCGGTCTACCGCCCGCCGAGCCGTTCCAGCTCCCGGTTCACACCGGTGACGTCCGGGTCGACGTCCAGAGCGCCCTGGCGCAGCTCGCCCCGGCATGGGGTCTTCGGCCGGTGCTCGACATCGACGCCGAGCAGGTGCGCGAGGACCTCGGGCGCGCCTCTGTCATGGCCTTGTCGTTCGTCGCCCAGTCGGCCCGCGGCCAAGGCCGCCCGATGGTGCCACAGAGCGAGGTCGACAAGGCGCACACGATCGTCGAACGGTTCATGATTCGCTGGCGCGGCGAGCCAGACCCCCGACACGTGGAGGCGGTCGACGCGTACTGGGTCTCCGCCGCCGAGCACGGCATGAACGCCTCGACGTTCACCGCCCGGGTCATCGCCTCGACAGGAGCCGACGTCGCGGCGTGTCTCTCCGGTGCCGTGGGTGCCATCAGCGGTCCGCTGCACGGAGGAGCCCCCTCACGGGTCCTGCACATGATCGAGGGTGTCGAACGGACCGGCGACGCGACGGCATACGTCAAGGAGGTGCTCGACAGGGGTGAGCGCCTGATGGGGTTCGGACACCGCGTGTATCGCGCCGAGGACCCTCGCGCGCGCGTCCTGCGGGCCACCTGCGAGCGGCTTGACGCCCCACGGTTCGCGGTCGCGGCCGAGCTGGAGAAGGCTGCGCTCGACGAGCTGCATACCCGGCGCCCCGACCGAATCCTGTCCACGAACGTCGAGTTCTGGGCCGCGGTCCTGCTCGACTTCGCCGAGGTCCCCGCGGCGATGTTCACGCCCCTGTTCACCTGCGCCCGCACCGCCGGGTGGTCAGCCCACATCCTTGAGCAGAAGCTCACAGGTCGCCTCATCCGCCCGTCGGCTCGCTACATCGGCGAGCCACCGCGCGGTCCGGAGGACGTGGTGGGCTGGGGCGCCTCCGGGGCGACGGTCCACGCACTCTGACCGACCGGCCCTGAGATCTACGTCCCATTGACCGGGTGGCTGGACCGCCTTGGCACGGCGGCTGGCACACTGGCGTCCTCAGCGATCTGCCAAAGGTGCCAGGTCGGGTTCCCCACCCGCCATTTCTCACCCCGAGGTGATTTTGCGTGACCGACTCCACCACACTGTCCATCCCCGCCGAGCTCCTGCCCCATGATGGCCGTTTCGGCTGTGGCCCGAGCAAGGTCCGTCCCGCCCAGGTCGACCATCTGGCCTCCGTCGGCCGCACGCTGCTGGGCACGTCCCACCGACAGGCGGGCGTCAGGAACCTCGTCGGTCAGATCCGTGAAGGGCTCGCCGATCTGTTCAGCCTTCCGGAGGGTTACGAGATCATCCTGGGCAACGGCGGCTCGACCGCCTTCTGGGACATCGCCGCCTTCGGCCTGGTTCGCGACCGCGCCCAGCACCTGGCCTTCGGCGAGTTCTCGGCCAAGTTCGGCTCGGTCACCCAGAAGGCCCCGTTCCTGGGCGCCTCCACGATCATCAAGGGGGAGCCGGGGACCGTCGCGACGCCGCGTGCGGAGGCCGGCGTCGACGTCTACGCCTGGCCGCACAACGAGACCTCGACGGGGGTCATGGCCCCGGTGAAGCGGGTCGACGGCGCCGACGAGGGCGCGCTGGTCCTGATCGACGCGACGTCCGGCGCGGGCGGGCTGCCCGTCGACGTCGCAGAGTCCGACGTCTACTACTTCGGGCCACAGAAGTGCTTCGCGGCCGACGGCGGCCTCTGGCTCGCAGCCTTCTCCCCTACCGCCCTGGCCCGAGTCGACGAGATCGCCGCATCCGGCCGGTGGGTGCCGGACTTCTTCAGCCTGCCGACGGCGATCACCAACTCCCGGCTGAACCAGACCTACAACACGCCGGCGGTCTCGACCCTGGTGCTGCTGGCCAAACAGATCGAGTGGATGAACGCTCAGGGCGGCCTGGACTGGGCCGTGAAGCGCACGTCCGACAGCTCCAGCCGGCTCTATACCTGGGCGGAGGCAACGGCATACACCTCGCCGTTCGTCGCGGACCCGGCCGCACGTTCGCTGGTCGTCGGGACGATCGACTTCACCGAGGAGGTCGATGCTGCCGCTGTCGCCAAGGTGCTGCGGGCGAACGGCGTCCTTGACGTGGAGCCCTACCGCAAGCTCGGGCGCAACCAGCTGCGGGTGGGGATGTTCCCGGCCGTCGACCCCGATGACATCTCCAAGCTCATCGCGAGCATCGAGTACGTCGTGGGCCAGGTCGCCTGATCAGACGGGGGCACCGGGGCGCACCAACGCCACAAACGTCCCCCCAGGAGCAAACAGCAGCGGCTTCCCGGCGGAGTCAGTGAACCTCGTCGGGGCGCCGGCGCCAGACCGCGACCACGTGCCGTTGATCTGCTTACCGCCCCGGAACAGCACCACACGACCGGAGCCGACGGTCTTGGTGTACATCGTGGGATTTCCGTTGACGTCATGGTCGCTGCGGTCCGCGACGATCTGGCAGTACTGCACGAGCACGTTGGGCTTGGCGACCGGCACACCGCTGGCGGTGAGGACCCGAACGCCGCCAACAGTGCGAACGTAGCGAGACAGCTTCGCGTCCCAGACAAAGCCCACCGGCGTGGAACCCACCCGTGTGCTCACTCTCGCCGCCGCCGTCGCGCCGGCGAGCCGCCGGTCGACCGCCCCCCACGTGAAGCCCACGTTGCGCACGCCGTCAGCCTTGATGGCCTGGTCCACCTTGGCCAGGTCCGTCACCACGTTGTATGGCGCCGGCCGTGACCTGTCGCGGGAGAACCCCACCTGCCCGCGGTCGTTGATCGAGCTGTGCAGGCTGGACCGGTCCAGAACCTGAATGGCCTTGCGCCCGCCCCCACTGGCGACCACGGTGATCCTGCCGTACTGGGCCAGGAGCTCGGGGTCGCTCGAGCGAATGCTGCGAACGGCCCGCACCTTGGGCTTGGCGCTGGCGAAGACCGCCACCATCCGGGTCAGCCCGCCCTCGACCTCCTCGATGTAGATCACATCGGCCTTCTCCAGGCCCATCGAGGGCCGGCCGGCTGCGGTGTCGTCCACCTTGACGGCGATCACTGAGCCACTGGGCGGCGCCCCGACACCAGTGAGGGGGTTGGTGCCCACCGGGGTCGGTGACGGCGGCGTCGGGGTCTGCGTGACGGTGGTGCTGCTCGGCGCGGCCTTGGGTTTGGCGTCGCCGCTGCACGCCACCAAAGCCGTTGCAGCCAGGGCACCCGCCGCCACCGCAGTGGTCACCCGAAAAGCCATAGTGGCACCTGTGTTCGATCCAGCCGTTCGCACGTCGCTCCCCTGCTCATGGGCCCATCGATCCGATGATGCCGCAGTAGCGAAGTGAACCACGTCAACATCAGAACGATGATCTCGTCAGATTTCGTGATCTGGACCACACTTCGTCGTCGTCATGCATAGGCTGGGAGGAGTTGGGTAAAGGGCGTTCCAAGATTTCCTCAAGGCCGGCTGTGGATACTGCTCCGATGTACTGAGAACCGGGATCGGTGCTCGTCAGCTGCCCCTGGAGATCGAGCTGGAGACCCACCGGCTACAGAGACCTCCGACCACGGAGAACGGCATGTCGAACAGTGGACTGAAAACGATCGTGGTGCCCTGGCGCAAGCTCCGCGCCACTCTTCCTGCGGTCGCCTTGATAAGTGCCGGCATCGCCTTCGCGGCACCGGTGACCCCAGAACCCGGCTTCTTTGCGATCTCCAGCGACTCGCCTGCCGTCGTCGTGCCAGACACGGCCATGACCATGCCCGCCTTCCGTGCACCGGAATGGACCGACCCCTTCGGCATGGCCGACCCGGAGGACCCTGCTCAGGTGTCCCCTGATGGCTCGGATCCTGCTCTCCCGCCGTCGCTGGGCGCCCCGTTCATCGGTTCGGCACCTGGCGCCCTGGACAGCAACGGGGTTCCCATCCGGGCCCTGGAGGCCTACCGGGCTGCCGCGCTGGTGGTCGGTGCAGCCGACCCGTCCTGCCACATCGACTGGGCGCTGCTGGCTGCGTTCGGGCGCGTCGAGAGCAACCACGCGCGCTTCGGTGGTAACCAGCTGGATGCCGCCGGTGTCGCTCAACCGGGCATCATCGGCATCGCCCTGGACGGCACGAACGGCACCGCCCGGATCCTCGACAGCGACGGTGGCCGGCTGGACCGGGACGGCGTCTACGACCGAGCCGTGGGCCCGATGCAGTTCATCCCCAGCACCTGGCGAAGCATGGGTGTCGATGCCGATCGTGACGGAGTCAAGAACCCTCAGGACATGGCCGACTCCGCCACGGCAACCGCGGTCTACGTCTGTTCCGGCCCCGGGGACCTCAACCGCAGGGACGACCTGTACCGGGCGATCATGAGGTACAACGCCTCGGACGCCTACGCAAGCAAGGTGACGGCCCTGGCAGCGGCGTACCGAATCGGAGTCAGCGTTCTTCCGGCCCCGGACCTGCCGGCTGCCAGCGCGGCGCCGCCGCCGTTGTTTGTTGCCATGTCGACCCCGTCGCCGTTCATGGTTGCCAGGCCGACCCCGTCGCCGTTCCTCAATGTCAGGGCGGCGCCCGCTCCCTCCGTCCTCCCGACCACGGGGCAGAGTCCAGCCGCGCCGCTGAGCTCTGCGCAGATTCCAGCGACTCAGCCCGAGACCGCGCTGACCGCCGCGGCACCCGACCCCGCCGCAGCCGCGCCGGAACCCGCAGTCCCCGCGCCGGCCGCACCCGCGCCTGAACCCGGAGCGCCAGCACCAGCCCCCGTTCCCGAACCCGCAGCACCAGCCCCCGCACCCCCGGCCGAACCCGCAGCACCTGTGCCCGCAGACCCAGCACCCGCGCCCCTGCCTGAACCCGCACCGGCCACCACGCTGCCCGACGCATGCCTGCCTGCCCCCACGCCGACCGTCCTCACGACGCCCGGCTCATGCCCGCCCAACCCTTGCCTGCCCGAGCCGACTCCGACAACAGCTGGTACGCCGTCACCCACGCCGGGCATCCTGGAGACGTGCACCATTCTGGCGCCCGACCCGGCACCGATCACTCCCTGACTCCGGGAGGTGCAGGCCAGCCCTCAGCGAATCACCTGTCCGACCAGCACGGCCAACAGCATCGCGACCAGGGCGACCAGCACGATGCCGCGACGAAACCTGGGGGTCATCACCGTGCCAGCTCCGGCACGGGCTCGATGATCTCGCCGCGCGTGACGCTGAGCCTGGGACGCTGGGCCCGGTCGAAACGCACTCGGATGTTCTCACTGCGCACGAGATACAGCATGGCAGCAATCACCGTCAGGCCGGTCGTGACACTGCCGACCAGAATCGTCCATCGAGGCCCCCAGGCCATGCCGATCCACCCGATCAGCGGTGCGCCAAGGGGCGTGCCGCCCATGAAGACCGCCAGGTACAGCGCCATCACCCGGCCGCGCATGGCAGGGTCGACGCTGAGCTGGACGATGGCCGTAGCCGTGGTGATCACGGTGAGTGCCGTGAGCCCGACAGGAATGAGCAGAACCGCGAACCAGACGTATGAGGGGGCAAGCGCGGCGGCAGCCGAGGCAACGGCGAACGCGGCATACGCCACCAGCAGGACGCGCAGGCGAGGGTTCGGGCGCCGCGCCGAAAGCAGCGCAGCGGACAGCGATCCAACAGCCATGATCGAGCCCAGCAGCCCATAGGCACCTGCGCCCTTGTCGAACACGGCAGTGGCCATCAGCGCCGTGGTCATCTGGAAGTTCATCCCGAAGGTGCCCAGGACGAACACGAGCGCCATGATCAGGATGGTGTCGGGACGACCGCGGACATAGCGCAGACCCTCGCGGATCTGTCCCTTTCCGCGTTGTCGCGGCGTGACGATCAGCTCGCCCGTCCGCATCCTCGACAGCGCAAACAGCACCGCCACGAAGCTAAGGGTGTTGAGGAAGAAGGCCGGACCGGTGTCGAAGGCAGCAATGACCAGGCCGGCGACGCCCGGTCCGATGAGGCGGGCTCCGTTGAAGGACGCGCTGTTGAGGCCGACGGCGTTGCTCAACGAGTCGTGCGGCACCATCTCGGAGACGAAGGTCTGACGGGCCGGGTTGTCCAGCGCCGTGGCGGCTCCCTGGGCGAAGGCCAACAGGTAGATGTGCCAGAGCTGGACGGCGCCGGTGACGACGAGGATGCCGGTGAGCAGCGAGGTCAGGGCCAGCGCGCTCTGGGTGGCAAACAGGATGCGCCGCTTGGGAAAGCGGTCGGCGATCATCCCGCCCACTGGTGCAAAGAGTGCAAGGGGAGCGAACTGCAAGCCCGTCACGATCCCCAGCGCCACGGACGAGTTGTCGGTCAGCTCGGTGAGGACGAGCCAGTCCTGGGCAACCCGGCCCATCCAGGTCCCGGTGTTGGAGATGAGGGCACCCGCGGCGAAGAGGCGGTAGTTGTAGATCGACAGGGAAGCGAAGGTGGGGCTCATTCGCTGGCCACCCTGGTGAGGATCGCCGTGGCCCTGACCAGCACCTCCCGCTCCTCGGCAGTGATGCCCTTGAGCCTGGTCGCCATCCAGGCATCACGTCGTCGGCGGGTCTCGTTGAGCAACGACAGCCCCTGCGGCGTCAGCGAGATGAAGACCTGGCGGCGGTCAATCGGGTCATCTGTGCGGGTAACCAGCCCACGCTCAACGAGGGCCGCCACGGTGCGGGTCATGCTGGGCGGGCTGACGCGCTCGATCTCGGCAAGCTCGCGCGGGGTCAGTGCGGTGTCCTGCAGCCGCGCCATGACGCTGAACTGGTGGGGCGCCACGACCTGGGTGCTCTCGAAGCGAACCCGTCGACTGATTCGCATGCACGCCAGTCGCAGATCGTTGGCGAGGTGTGCCAGCGAGGGCTGCTGGGCTGACTGGGTCGTTCGTTTCCTGGGTGGCATGAGCTTCCTTCCGGCTTACTTAGCCTAACTCATTACCCATGCTAACTATTCCCCCAGACAGGAGGATCCTCGCGAACAGCAGGCTGTGGTCAGCCGACGCCGAGCACGCTCTTGAGCGGGTCGAGTGCGAAGTAGAGGACGAACAGCGCGGAGATGGCCCACATCAGCGGGTG
>JANOHS010000246.1:0-2853 GCA_031406655.1 Micrococcales bacterium | reverse complement strand
ACTCGCGCACGTTCGAGGGCAAGCAGTACGCCGCACAGTGCCGGGTCCGCAAGGTGTTGGGTCAGGGGCGACCCCAGCTCGAGGAGGGGACCACCCCTGAGGGCGAGCAGGTGTTGCTCGACGGCAACGCAGAGGCGCAGGGCCACGAGTTCTTCTCCCTGGGAGCCTTCGAGGTGAGTCCGGACGGGCGCCGGATCGCCTACGCCGTCGACGTCGAAGGCGGCGAGCGATTCGCCTTGCGGGTCAAGGACATCGCGACCGGTGAGGTCATCGACTCCGCGGTGACGGAGATCGGCTATGGCGCGGTCTGGTCCCTTGACGGGGAGTACCTCTTCTACACCCGGTTGGACCAGTCGTGGCGGCCCCACCAGGTCTGGCGCCATGAGGTTGGCGCGCCGGCCCACCGCGACGTCCTGGTGTTCGAGGAGCCTGACGAGCGGTTCTGGATGGGCATCGGGTCCTCGCGCGACGATGCCTGGGTCATCATCTCGGTGGGATCCAAGCTGACCTCCGAGGTGTTGCTGCTCGACGCGTTGGCGCCTCTGGGCCGGCCCACGGTGGTGGCACCCCGCCGCGACGGGGTCGAGTACGACGTCGAGCCGGCGGGGGATCGGCTGCTCATCGTTCACAATGCGAACCACCCCGACTTCGAGCTGGCACAGGCACCTCTGGACGCGCGAAGTCACGAGCAGTGGTTGCCCATGGCCCCGCCTGTGGACTCCGAGCGTGTTGTCGGTGTCGAGGCCTTCGCCACACATGCCGTCGTGTCGCTGCGTCGAGATGGGTTGACCGCACTGCGGGTGATCCCACGTGACCCATCGCTGGCATCGGGCTTCGGCCCTGCACGTGACCTGGTCTTCAACGAGCCGTTGTACTCCGTTGGCACCGGCGACAATCCCGAGTACGACAGCTCGTCCCTGCAGATCGTGTTCGAGTCGATGGTGACTCCCAAGACCATCTCGGACTATGACCTGGTGACCGGCGAGTACACCTTGCTCAAGGCCCAGCCGGTGCTTGGTGGCTATCAGGGCGCCGACTACGCGCAGCGTCGCGTGTGGGCCACAGCCCCGGATGGGACGCAGGTGCCGATCTCGCTGGTCCATCACCGCGCTGTGACGGCGAACGGCACGGCGCCGGGGCTGATCTATGGCTATGGAGCCTACGAGATCTGCATCGACCCGTACTTCTCGGTGGCGCGGCTGTCCTTGCTGGATCGGGGGTTCGTCTGTGCCATTGCCCATGTTCGTGGTGGTGGTGAGATGGGGCGCCGGTGGTACGACACCGGCAAGATGGAGCACAAGACCAACACCTTCACGGACTTCGTGGCGTGCGCGGACCATCTGGTCGACTCGGGGTGGGTGGCACCGGATCGCCTTGTGGCAGAGGGTGGTTCGGCTGGGGGCTTGCTCATGGGCGCGGTCGCCAACCTAGCGCCCGGACGATTCAGGGCTATCCATGCGGCGGTGCCGTTCGTCGACGCCCTGAGCACGATCCTCGACCCGTCGCTTCCCTTGACCGTGCCGGAGTGGGAGGAGTGGGGTGACCCCCTCCACAACGCTGACACCTACCGGTACATGAAGGGATACACACCCTACGAGAACGTTGCGGCTGTTGAGTATCCGGCGATCCTGGCGACCACCAGCCTCAATGACACCCGGGTCTACTTCGTCGAGCCGGCCAAGTGGGTGGCTCGTCTGCGCGAGACCGTGAAGAATGACCCGGTGGCCCGACCGATCCTGTTCAAGATCGAGATGGTCGCAGGCCATGGTGGCAAGAGCGGTCGTTACGACGCGTGGAGGGAACACGCGTGGGAGCTCGCGTTTCTGATGGACCAGGTCGGCATCAACTGATGGAGAGCGATATGGAGCTGACGACATTGCACCGCCGCGCCGTCGAGCACTGGGCGGCGCGCGTCGCAGTGGTCAGGAGCGAGCAGTGGAGCGACCCGACACCTTGTGCGGGGTGGACCGTACGCGACCTCGTGAACCATGTGGTCGGTGAGGAGCTGTGGGCGGTTCCGCTCCTGCGTGGCGCAACGATCCAGGAGGTCGGCGCCCAGTTCGACGGCGACGTCCTTGGTGATGACCCGCTCGAGAGAGCCCGGTTGACGGCGTCAGTGGCCACTGCCACCGTCGACGAGGTCGTCCCGGGCGGCGGACGGGTCCACCTGTCCTACGGCGAGGAGGACATGGGGGAGTACGTCCGGCAGCTCTGTGCCGACCACCTGGTCCACGGCTGGGACCTGGCCGCAGCGACCGGCGGTGACAGGGCCATGGATCCCGAGCTCGTGGCAGAGGTTGGGGCCTGGTTTGCCCAACGGGAGGCGCTGTACCGCAGTGCCGGCGTCATTGGCCCGCGCCCGCCCGATACAGGTGAACCACAGTCGGACCTTCTCGCCGGATTTGGCCGGAGCTCGGACTGGGTCCCCAACCCTGCAGCCACGTGATGCCCTCAGACGGGGGGATCCCGCCGTCCCACCAGATCTGACGGGTCGGTGTTCGCACCGCAGATGATGACGGCCACACGTTCACCCGGTTCCGGGGCATAGGCGCCGCCGAGCAGGGCCGCGGCGGCGGTGGCTCCGGCGTGCTCGGACACGAGCTGCAGCTGGTCCCACAGCCGCTGCCGGGTCTGGATGATGGCGCCCTCGGTGACCAGGATGCTCTGCACCGGATGGGCCGAGAGGACCTCGAAGGCCAAAGCGCCGATGCGGCGGGCACCCAGCGAGTCAGCGGCCAAGCCGCCCACCTCGACGTCCACCGGATGACCGGCGGCGAGCGCCGCGTGAAGCGTCGGAATCCGTTCCGGCTCGACGGCCACGAGCTTCACGTCCGGTCCCACGCCGAGCCGGAC
>JANOHS010000277.1:0-2164 GCA_031406655.1 Micrococcales bacterium | reverse complement strand
GATCGTGCCCTTCGACGGGGACATGTCGATGGAGGACCTCATCCCCCAGGAGGACGTGGTCGTCACGATCACCCGGGGTGGCTATGCCAAACGCACCAAGGTCGACCTCTATCGCTCACAGCATCGCGGCGGCAAGGGTGTCAAGGGCGCGTCGCTGCGCGGTGACGACATCGTGGAGCACTTCTTCATCACGACCACCCATCACTGGCTGTTGTTCTTCACCAACCTTGGCCGGGTCTATCGGGCCAAGTCCTATGAGCTGCCTGAGTCCGGTCGTGACTCCAAGGGTCAGCACGTGGCCAACCTGATGGCCTTCCAGCCCGGTGAGCAGATCGCCCAGGTGCTCGCCCTGAAGGACTACGTCACCGACCCCTACCTGTTGCTCGCGACGCGCAACGGCCTGGTCAAGAAGACCCGCCTCTCGGAGTACGACTCCAACCGCTCGGGCGGCCTGATCGCGGTCAACCTGCGCGACGGGGACGAGCTGGTCGGCGTTGGCGTGGCCTCGCCCACCGACGACCTGTTGCTCGTGTCGGTCAAGGGCCAGTCGGTCCGGTTCACCGCCAACGACGGCACACTGCGCCCGATGGGTCGTTCCACCAGCGGGGTGACCGGCATGAGGTTCCGCAACGGCGACAAGCTCCTGTCGATGAGCGTGATCGTCGACGGTTCCGACCCCGACGTGTTCGTGGTGTTCGAGAACGGCCTGGCCAAGCGGACCCTGGCATCGGAGTACACCGCCAAGGGTCGCGGCATCCTCGGTGTGAGGGTTGCCCAGCTCTCCGAGAGGGGCGGCGATCTGGTGGGAGGCCTCACGGTGGATGAGGAGGACGAGGTCATGGTGGTGATGGAGAAGGGCAAGATCGTTCGCTCACGCGTCGATGAGGTGCGTCGGACCGGCCGCAACACGATGGGCGTCCAGTTCGCGACCCCGGACAAAGGGGACTCGATCGTTGCCGTGGCACGCAATGCGGACCGCGGTATCGAGGACGAGCCCGACGACGACACAGTCGGCGCCGAGGGTGACGAAGGGCCCGGCCAGGCAGCAACCGGCGACGCTGATGCCACGACCGAGACCGGCCGCGCACCCGAGACCCCGGCGAGGGCGGGTACCGTAGCGTCGGAAGAGGATGAGGTTGACACCGCGGGAGGTAGCGAGTGAGCACTGCAGGCGAGACCGGCACCCCGCTGCGCACTGAAGGTTCACGCCGCCCCGGCGCGCCGGCCGGCGCAGCGGCTGCCCACGAGGCCAACCGACGCGTGGCGCCTCGGCGGGTCAAGCTCACGGTCTCGCGGGTTGACCCGTGGTCGGTGATGAAGCTGTCGTTCCTGCTGTCCGTTGCCGTCGGCATCGCCGGGGTCGACATGATGGCGGTGCTGTGGATGATCCTGTCCAGCATGGGCGTGTTTGCGGACATCAACCGCACCGTCGAGGACGTCCTGAGCAGCAACAACGGCACCAGCTTCGATCTCATGGACTACATCGGCCTGGGTCGCGTGGTCTCCTTGTCGATCGTCATCGGAGTCATCGACGTCATCCTGATGACCGCGATCGCGACGCTTGGCGCATTCCTGTACAACGTCTGCTCCAGCCTGGTCGGCGGTCTGCAGCTCACCCTCACCGACGACTGACGAAGCCGCCGCACCTGAGCTGACCGGCCGGCATACCGGCCGTTTTGGAGGGGACGACGAGGGTGGGGTAGCCTCGTGCGTCGCGCGCCTGTGACTGACACAATTGGGGCTGGCGCGCTGGAGATGGCGAGCGGGCCTATAGCTCAGACGGTTAGAGCGCTTCCCTGATAAGGAAGAGGCCAGAGGTTCAAGTCCTCTTAGGCCCACCACCATCACCTTGCGTGTCTGTGACGCACGACGAGCCGCACGAAGGAGTACCGGTCATGAAGAAGATCCTGTTGCTGATCGCCACCGCTGCTGGCGTCCTGGCCATCCAGAAGAAGCTCAAGGACCAGCAGTCCGAGCAGGACCTGTGGGCCGAGGCCACGGACGACGTTTAGGTTTAGGCTGGGTTCTGCACAACTGAACACCCATCACCACTGAACACCCCGTTGGGGACATAGCTCAATTGGTAGAGCGCCTGCTTTGCAAGCAGGAGGTCCGGGGTTCGATTCCCCGTGTCTCCACCCAGGTCAGAGGCCCTTTCCGCTCG
>JANOHS010000272.1:0-2651 GCA_031406655.1 Micrococcales bacterium | reverse complement strand
TTCCCTCCATTTGCGGTCGCTTCGGACCGGGGGGCAGGTGCTCACCTGGGGAAGCCCTGGCGTACCGCAGCGAAGCACGCTACTCCCCGGCCCACAGGGCCCACAAGAGTCCTTGGTATGAGGCAGAACCCGTTTGTCCAGCACGCTATTGGCGAGAGTGGCGCGTCGGCGCCAGCGCAGTCTGAGAAAGCTCTCATATGGGGCTCCTCGGGCTCTCACGTTGACCCTGCAGTCTGGATCTGTCAGCAGGACCAAGCCGCGAACCGCGGCCCGACCACGAGGAGAGCCTCATGATCAACCGGACTACGTGGATCGTCACCGGAGCTATCGGCGTGCTGGGGTTCGGTGCGGGGACTGCCCTCGCGGCCGGCCCATTCTCGATCCCGGGCGCCGACACGGCTCGAGTGACGGACGCCGCTCCCGTCTCGGTAGGCACGAACCAGGCCAGGTTGCACGCCGACCCGCTGCCCGCCCGCCCCGCGGTGCGCGCCATACCGGCCGTTCCCGCGGTGCCTGCGGTTCCCGCAGTTCAGGCTCGGCATACCGTGCGCGCCCAGCATGCGATCCCAGCCGTTCCGGCCAGGCATGCGGTGCCCGCGCCCCGCCCGGTGCCCGTGCACTATGCCGCGCCGATGCCGGCCCCGATGCCCGTGCACCACGCGGAGCCGGCGCAGCACTCCGGCTCCCACCACTGACGCACGAGCTCTCCTCCGGAGAGACACGACGCGCCCACCAGATTCCTGGTGGGCGCGTCCTCATGCCCTGGGTCGGGAGGACCGAAGATCTGGGGAGCCGGGAGCTCAGGCGTCAGGATCGACCATCCGATAGCCCATCCCTCGCACCGTGGCTATCCGGGTAGCGCCCACCTTGTTTCTCAGATACCGGACGTACACGTCAACGACGTTGGAGCCTGGGTCGAAGTCATAGCCCCACACGCTTGAGAGCAGCTGTTCCCGGCTGAGGACCTGACCGGGGTGGCGCAGGAAGGCTTCGGCGAGGGAGAACTCCCGGGCCGAGAGATCGATCTCACGCTCGCCGACCCTGGCCCGCCGCGACCGCAGATCCAAGGAGAGCCCGCCGTGGGTGAGGACGGTGACATCACCTGATCCCTGGCCGCCGTCGGTGCGCAGGCGTAGCCGGATCCGGGCCAGCAGCTCCTCGAACCGGAACGGTTTGGGCATGTAGTCGTCCGCGCCGCCCTCAAGGCCGGCGACGGTGTCGGTCACCGAGCTGCGCGCAGTCAGGATGATGACCGGGAGGTCGACGCGCTGCTCACGAAGCCGTCGCAGCACCGTGAGGCCGTCCTGGTCCGGCAGGCCGAGGTCGAGAACGAGCAGGTCGAACGCGCCGGTGCGGGCCAGCTCCAGCGCCTCGCGGCCGGTGCCGACCACCATGGGGGCGAAGCCCGCGGCACTGAGACCCTTGGCGATGAAGGACGCGATCCGCGCCTCGTCCTCGGCGATCAGGATCTGGCTCACGGGACCTCCTCGGTCTGGTGGCGGGACGGGGAATCGACGCCGTCCGGCGCGGATCGCTCGGGCAGGTCGAGTGTGAACGTCGCTCCGTGACCGGGTCGGGAGATGAGCTCCACCGTCCCGCCGTGCGCATCGGCGATGGCGGCGACGATCGGCAGGCCGAGCCCGCTTCCCTCCACCCCACGCCCGGCATTGCCACGGGCGAAGCGTTCGAAGATGCGCTTGGCATCCGTGGGGCTGACCCCCTGGCCCTCGTCGCGGACCCACAGCCGGACCCGGCCGTTGGCCACCTCGCTGCCAAAGGCGATCGTCGTGCCCTCTGCTGAGAACTTGACCGCATTGGCGGCCAGCTGCAGCAGAGCCTGGGTCACCCTTTGAGGGTCGAGCTGCATCCAGACGTCCGCCCGCGCGTCGACCGTCCAACGACGCGGGCCGAGCGTCCTGGCCTTGTCCAGGACGTCGTCGGTCAGACGTCCCACATCGACGGGCGCCGGCCGGACGAAGTCGGGACGTTCAGCCTTGGCAAGCGTGACGAGGGAATCCACCAGCCCGTGCATCCGGTCGACCTCGTCCAGCGCAAGGGCACGCGTGGCTTCGACCTCCCCGATATCGGTGGGGTCCAGCAGCTCAAGGTGGCCGCGCAGGATCGTCAAGGGGGTCCGCAGCTCATGTCCGGCGTCGTCCAGGAGGTTTCGCTGCGAGGCGAAAGCCGTTTCCAGGCGGTCGAGCATCGCGTTCACGGTTCGCGTGAGGTCCGAGAGGTCGTCCTGGCCCGAGACCGAGATCCGGTCGGACAGGTCGGAGTCCGTGATTCGCTGGGCCGTGGCGGCCAGCAGCCGCACCGGCGCGAGGAGCCGGCCGGCCACTATCCAGCCGACGACACCGATGAGCACTAGCGAGCCGAGGGCGACGAGGGCATAGGTCTGGTACGTGCTGGTCAGCTCGGCATGCTCCGCTCGGCGGTCGTAGGCGAGCACCAGTACGGCGGGCGCCGGATCGCCCACAACCGTCACGGGGACCGCGACGTACCGGTAGTCGTTCAGACGGGTGGTCGCCTGCTGGATTCGGACAGGGTCCTTCGCCCCCACCTTCTCGAGGCGGTCGACCAGGTCTTGGTCGAGCTCAGGCCGGACCAGCACGCTCGGCGGCGCAGTCCATCGCACCTTCCCGGAGACG
>JANOHS010000257.1:0-5073 GCA_031406655.1 Micrococcales bacterium | reverse complement strand
GAAGAGCAAACCGTCGGTATGGTCGATCTCGTGCTGCAGCGCGACGGCCTCGAAACCGTCGGTCGTGATCTCCACCCACTCCCCTGACACCGGGAGCTGACCTCGAACGACCAGCCGTCGAGCCCGGGCGAGGTCCCCGGTGAAGTCCGGGACCGACATACAGCCCTCGCGACCACGTTCCTTGCGGGTGGCACTGACGACCTCGGCGTTGCAGAGGACGAACGCACCATGACACGTGCGGGTCTTGGTATGACCCGACACGTCGACGCTGAAGACCCTCGCCGCGACGCCGACCTGTTGCGCCGCCAGCCCAA
Organism: Micrococcales bacterium; assembly: GCA_031406655.1. Taxonomy (GTDB): domain Bacteria; phylum Actinomycetota; class Actinomycetes; order Actinomycetales; family Dermatophilaceae; genus UBA4719. Next base: position 4,759 of record JANOHS010000257.1, on the reverse strand, counting down.
CGCAACCCGGCGAAACCGCTTGGGTAGCAAGCAGATCCGCGGCCAGCGCGATCGTAACGGAATCTGTCGGGTCGACGTCGATGCCCTTCGCGGACAGCACCGTGTCCGGGGCGCGGACGACCCGGCGGGCCGCGCCCGGGGGCAGCTCGGGCATCACCCAAGCGGTTGCTGCCGGGCTCACAGCAGGTCGTCGTCGATCGGTGAGAGGTGGACCTCGACCCCCAGCTCGCCGGCAGCGCCCTTCAGGTCGGAGTCAAGGCTCGCCGCCGACTCCTCGCTGGCCAGCTGTAGCTCGGCCACGAGGACATAGAGCCCGTCGCCCAGTCGGGTGCCGAGGTCGACGATGTTGGCGCCGTGGTCTGCGACCACACCGGTGATGGCGGCCACGATCCCCGGCCGGTCCGCGCCATGGACCCGAAGCGCATAGGACGGGCCGCCGGCCTGGCTGAGCGCCGGGTCGGAGAGCACGCGTGCGTTGATGACCAGCGAACCGTCGGCGCCGAGGGAGCGAAGGGCAGCCTCGACCGAATCGGCGTTGGCGCCGGTTCGGATGAGCAGGACCATGGCGAAGTGGCCGCGCAGCAGCGTCATCGTCGAGTCCTCGAGGTTGCCGTGCAGGCCGGCCAGCGCCCGGGTGACGTCAGCAACGATCCCTGGCCGGTCGTCCCCGAGCACGGTCACGGCGATGATCTGGTCTGTCATGGCACCGACGCTATCGCGCCTCAGAGACGGGCGATGACCTCGTCCAGCATTGCTTCCGTGAGCTTGCCGGTGAACGTGTTCTGCTGGCTGACGTGGTAGCTGCCGAGCAGGCGAATCGGTTTGTCCGTGGTGGTGACCAGCGTGGTCTCGGCACCGTGGGTGAACCGCGGCCTGGGACGTGGGACCGCCCACCCGAGTCGTCGGGCGCTGGCGAGGGTGGCGTCCCAGCCGAACGCGCCCAGCGCGAGCAGCGAACGCAGGCCGGGCGCGGTCAGGGCGAGATCGCGATCCAGCCAGTGCCCGCAGGTATCGCGTTCGCCCGGCGTCGGCTTGTTCGCCGGCGGTGCGCAACGGACAGCGGCGACGATGCGCACCCCCTTGAGCTGCTGGCCGTCGCCACTGTGCGTGCTGGTGGGCTGGCTCGCGTATCCCGCCCGATGCAGCGCAGCGTAGATCCAGTCGCCGCTGCGGTCACCAGTGAACATCCGGCCGGTTCGGTTGGTGCCGTTGGCTGCCGGAGCCAGCCCGATGACAACGACCACCGGCTGGTCGTCACCGAAGCCAGGGCCCGGGCGACCCCAGTAAGGCTGGTCGGCAAAGGATGCCCGCTTGCCCTCGGTCGCGATCGCCTCGCGCCACTTCACGAGACGGCGACAGGCACGGCAGACGGACACCGCCGCATCCAGCTCGGCGAGCGATCCGGCCCGCCCGGCGCGCCGTTGCACCTGAAGGGCCGTACGGGCGATCGGCGTCCCAGCGGTCGCCGGGTCCCCCGGCCAGCCTGTCCCCGCGGGCACCGGCGACTCGAACGGCTCACCGGTCACGGGGTGCGGGAGCGCTGTCACGGCCACCTCAGGCGATCGACAGGGCGATGCCGTCGAGGATGTCGTGTTCCGAGGTCACGACCGTGGTGACCCCGGCATCACGCTGCAGGCGCAGGACGATCGACCGCCAGATGAGGGCTCCGGCGCCGATCACGTCGACGCGGCCTTCGTGCATGAACCCCAGGGCCGCCCGCTCTGCCCGGGTCATCAACAGCAGCGACGTGCAGGCCTCGACCACCCGGGTCACAGGAAGCTGTGAGAGATGGATCCTCTCGGCGTCGTACCGGGTGAGTCGCAAGGCGTGAGCGGTGATGGTCGTGACCGTACCGGCCACTCCCACCAGCGTCGAGATGCCTTGGAAGTCAACGACTTCAGCCGCTTGGTCGATGGCCGCCCCGATGTCGGCAGTCGCCGCGGCGATCTGCAAGGACGTCGGTGGATCGCTGAGCAGGTGGCGTTCGGTCATCCGGACGCACCCCACGTCGACAGAGAGTGCCTGCTCCACGTCATCCGTCCCGCGCACGAACTCGGTCGAGCCACCCCCGAGATCGACCACGAGATAGGGACCGGGGATGCGCTCGGCGCGCAGGTCGCCGGTGGCGCCACGGAAGGACAGCGAGGCCTCCTCGTGTCCGGTGATGACCTCGGGCGCCACCCCGAAAGCGGCAAATGCCTCTCGCACGCCCACCACGAACTCCTGGGCGTTGCGGGCGTCGCGCGACGCCGACGTCGCGACGAACCTGACCCGCTCGACGCCGAGATCGACGCACTGAGAGGCGTACTCACGCGCCTGGGCCACCGTGCGGGCCATCGCCTCAGGCGCGATGACGCCGGTTCTGTCGACGCCGTGGCCCAGTCGCACGACGTCCATCCGACGCGCGAGATCGGTCAACGACCCCGAGCCCCGGTCGACCTCGGCGATCAGGAGCCGGATCGAGTTCGTGCCACAGTCGATCGCACCGACGCGGGTCATGCGTCGTCGCGGGGAACGCAGGGACCGGCCGCCCACCAGTCACCCAGGGCCTCGAGGGCCTCATCCCCCAGTGGGTTGACGCCCGGGCCGACCGCGAGGGAGTGGCCGACCAGCACATGCAGGCACTTGACCCGGATGGGCATCCCACCAGCAGAGATGCCGTCGAGCTCGGCGACCTCACCGAGCTCACCGCGGCGGCGAAGGTAGTCCTCGTGGGCGGTGGCGTAGGCGCGGGCCAGCTCGGGATCAGTGCCCAGCCGGCCGGTCATCTCGCGCATCATGCCACTTGTCTCCAGCGTGCTGATCGCCCCGGTCAGGCGTGGACAGGTCACGTAGTAGGTCGTGGGGAACGGTGTGCCATCCGGCAGTCGGGGCTCGGTGCGCAGAACGTCGGGGCGCCCGCAGGGACATCGATGGGCCACGGCGGCAACGCCGCGGGGGACGCGCCCCAGCTGGCTCTCCACCGCCGCCAGGTCCGCAGAGTCGAGCTGTTCGATGCCTGCGGGGCTGCCCGACTCCTCAGCCCCGCACACCTGGTCGGACGCTCTCATCCGGCCCGGAGTGCTCATCTGGCCGAAGTGGTGGATGCCGAGGGCTTGGCCCTGGCCGGCGCCACCGTGGCAGGCGCCTTGGCCGGAGCCGTGGCCGGAGCCGTGGCCGAGGCGTCGGCGATCACCATCGACTGCCACAGCTGGCCGTACCAAGGGTTGTCGGCGGTGGAAGCCTGCACAGGAGCCGCGATCTTGGGGCCCCCGGTGTCGGCCGGAGGAGCCTCCGCATCGATCACGGTGTACGACGTCTCGCCCACCCGCACGAACTTGAGGCGCTCGCGAGCCTGCTGCTCCACATAGACGGGGTCGTTCCACTGTCGTTGTTCCTGCTGCAATGCCGCGACAGTCCTGCCCTGCTGGGCGAGCTGGCCGCGCAGGTCGTTGATCTGACGTCGCTGGTTCAGAGTCGAGCGCAACGTCGGGACCAACGTCACGGCGAGCATCACGAAGATGGCCGCCAGGATCGCCATGCGGGTCAGCGACCGCGGCGGTCGCTGGTCTCCGGTGGGGCGACGGCCTCGCGCCGCGGCGGCGGGTCGGACGGCCGGACGTGAGGCTGCCGGCCGGGCGGACGCGGAGTAACCGGCACGCGACGAGGCGGCACGGCGGGTTGTCCTCGCCGTACCGCCCTGTCGCCCCGTCGTCGCCATGTGCCCTCGCCCTAGCCCCTGTCGGGCGCGCCAGCCGCGTCAACGGCCACCTGGAAGCGGGGGAAGGCCCCGGCACCGGCATAGCGGGCAGCGTCATCGAGCTCTTCCTCGATGCGCAGCAGCTGGTTGTACTTGGCGACGCGCTCGGAACGGGCCGGAGCACCGGTCTTGATCTGGCCGCAGCTGGTCGCCACCGCCAGGTCGGCGATCGTCGTGTCCTCGGTCTCCCCCGAGCGGTGGCTCATCATGCAGCTGAAGCCAGCCCGATGGGCCATGTCGACGGCATCCAGGGTCTCGGTCAGCGAGCCGATCTGGTTGACCTTGACCAGCATCGAGTTCGCAGAGCTGTCGGCGATGCCCCGGGAGAGACGCTCCGGGTTGGTGACGAAAAGGTCGTCACCGACGATCTGGACAGAAGTGCCGAGCTGGGCGGTCATGGTTGCCCAGCCCTCCCAGTCGTCCTCGTCCAGGGGGTCCTCGATGGACACCAGCGGGTAGGCCGCGACGAGCTCGGCGTAGTAGGCCGTCATCTCGGCGGCGGTGCGCCCCTGACCCTCGAAGGTGTAGACCCCGTCGGTGCAGAACTCGGACGCGGCAACGTCGAGCGCCAGAGCGATGTCGGCGCCCGGACGATAGCCGGCCTTCTCGATCGCCACCAGGATCAGGTCGAGGGCCGCGCGGTTGCTCTCGAGGTTGGGCGCGAAACCGCCCTCGTCACCGAGACCGGTGGACAGCCCGCGCTCATGCAGGACGGACTTCAGCGCGTGGTACACCTCGGCACCCCACCGCAGCGCCTCGCGGAAGGTCGGCGCGCCGATCGGAGCGATCATGAACTCCTGGATGTCCACGTTCGAGTCTGCGTGCGACCCACCGTTGAGGATGTTGAACATCGGGACCGGAAGCACGTGGGCGTTCGGGCCGCCGATGTATCGGAAGAGCGGCAGGTTCGCAGACTCGGCAGCCGCCCGGGCCACCGCCAGAGAGACGCCCAGGATGGCGTTGGCGCCGAGGGCGCTCTTGTTGGGCGTGCCGTCAAGGGCGAGCATCTCGGCGTCGACG
>JANOHS010000256.1:0-2654 GCA_031406655.1 Micrococcales bacterium | reverse complement strand
AGCAGGGCCAGCTCGAGGCGCGCACCGACGCCCTTGAGGAAGTAGAAACGCGACCCGCCAACCTTGGCTCCTCGCTTCATGTCAAGGGCGTCCAGGCCCTCGGCGAGCTCGAGGTGGTCCTTGGGCTCGAAGCCCTCTGCGGCGAAGTCCCGTGCAGTACCAACGGTTTCCAGGACTGCGTAGTCGTCCTCGCCTCCACTGGGCACCCCCTCGATGACGATGTTGGGGACCCGGCGGAGCAGCGTGGCGAACTCGGCGTCAGCAGCATCGGCGGCGGACTGGAGCTCCTTGACCCGGTCGGACGTGGCCTTTGCCGTGGCGACCAGAGCCTGCTTCTGCTCGCCCCTGGCCGCGGCGACCTGCTTGCCGAAGGACTTCTGCTGGGACCGCAGCGCCTCGAACTCGGCGATGGACGAACGGCGTCGCTCGTCCGCGGTCAGGATCGCGTCGACGATCCCCTCGTCCTCGCCGCGGGCACGCTGGGAGGCCCTGACGGTGTCGGGCTGGTCGCGCAGGAGATTGATGTCGATCACGGGCCCGAGCCTATCTGCGGCGTCCGGCCGTGCTCGAACCCGTTGCCCGGCCACCCACTTCGGTATGCCGGGTGCCCGGCTCAGCCGCCCACGTCGTGGAGGTGGTGGGTCAGGTCGTGCAGGCAGTACTGGCCAAGGGTCTCGATGGTGAAGACCGAGCCGTCGCTGCGACGACCGCTGAGCTGCCAGTCGCCTTCGCCCACGGCGTCGAAGGCCGTGGCGAGAGCCTCCGCCTCCGCCGAGAGCTCACGGCTGACCGCCGCAGGGTCCTGCGTGCCGTAGGCGTCGGCGACCGCCGTGGCGTCCTGGTCCCAGTTCTCGAACATCGGATCCACCTGCGAACGCATCAGGTTCACTCGCAACTCGAACACGCGGCATACGTCCCGGACATGGCAGCCGTACTCCAGCGGCGACCACACCCGTGGTTGCGGACGGACCCCGACCTCCGCCCGCTCGAACACCGCCGTCCAGCGGGACGCGTTCGCACGCACGTGTGTGGCGACCTGCGGACCCGCCACCATGCGGGCATCGAAACCACAGTCGGGGCACGCCTGCTGGAGGACCCAGGTCCAGTCCTTGTCATCGGGCTCAATCTCAGCGGAGGAGGTCATGGCGTCATCCTCGCCCACGGTCTGCGGTCACGGGTGAGAATTCGGCCGGCTGTTTTCCGATAACCTCGCCTCGTGCTCAAAGACAACGTCGGAACGATTGCGATCCTGGCCATCGTCCTGCTGTTGCTGCTCGGATGGCTGATCAGCATTGCCGCCGGCGCCAGTGCGAGCGAGGCAGTTGCCGCGGTACGCCGTTTCGGCCGGCGCCGGCCGCCACGCGAGCACTTCCGCCCGGAAGGGGCGGGCAGGTCCTCCGAGGCACCCAGGCGCGTGGCGGCGATCATCGTCAACCCGACCAAGTTCGACGACCTGGCGGCGGTGAGGGCGCAGGTGACCAGGGGCTGCGTTGCTGCCGGCTGGGACGAGCCGTTGTGGGTCGAGACGACCGCGCAGGACCCGGGCACCGGCCAGGCCCGCCAGGCCGTGGCCGACGGCGCGACGCTGATCTGCCCGCTCGGCGGCGATGGGACCGTCCGCGCCGTGGGCGCCGCGCTGGTGGGAACTCAGACTCCGATGGGCCTTCTTCCCGGGGGCACCGGCAACCTGCTCGCGCGCAACCTCAACCTGCCGGTGGACTCCCTGGATGACGCCCTGAGAGTGGCCCTGACCGGCCAGAACAAGCGGGTCGACGTGGGTCGCCTCACCGTGGACCAGTCCGGCGAGCACGAGCAGCCGGAGGAGCACGTCTTCCTGGTCATGGCCGGCGTCGGCTTCGACGCCGCGATCATGGCCGACGCACCCGAACGCCTGAAGAAGACCGTCGGCCCGCTGGCCTACACCTTCTCCGGTGCCAAGAACCTGCGCGGCCCGCAGTTCAAGGTCCGGGTCAAGATCGACGACGAGCCGGAGTTCAGCCGGCGCACGCGCAGCGTCGTCATCGGCAACTGCGGCAAGCTCACCGGCGGGCTCGTGCTGATGCCGGAAGCCCAGGTGGACGACGGCTGGCTCGACGCCATCCTGCTGTCACCCGTCGGGGTCGTCGGCTGGGTGGCCGTGGCCGGGCGGGTCGTCTCCCAGAAGCGCAAGGGCCACAAACGGGTGGACCACCACCGCCTGAAGTCCGCGACCATCCGCATGGACCGACCCCAAGAGGTCCAGATCGACGGCGACACCATCGGCCAGGCCCGCGGCCTGTCCGCGACCGTCGACCCCCTCGCGCTCGTGGTCAGGGTGGGCTGACCGGATGTCCACGGCATACCGCTTCGACAACTTCTGGAACGTTGGCGCGCCACGGGAGCGGGTCTATGCCGCTCTGGCGGGCGTCGAGGACTACCAACGGTGGTGGCCCCAGATCCGCGAGATCCACCGCATCGACCGGGACAGCGGCCGTGTCCTCATCCGCAGCGTGCTGCCGTACACCCTCGACCTCGTCCTTGCCCGCAGCGTCGAGGACGAACCGCGCGGGATCCTGCGGGTGGACATCGCCGGCGACCTGCAGGGCTGGTGCGCGTGGCAGCTGGTCACCGAGGGCGCAGGCACGCAGGCCCGGTTCAGCCAGGAGGTCCGGGTC
>JANOHS010000249.1:0-6806 GCA_031406655.1 Micrococcales bacterium | reverse complement strand
GTACAACCTGATCTCCAGGGTTGGCCAGCTGCTGGACCCTCTCGCGGACCGTCTGTACATCCTGTCCACCCTCTTCGGCCTGGCCTGGCGCGAGATCATCCCGTGGTGGCTCGTCGCGATCCTGGTCGGCCGTGAGGTCTTTGGGACGGCGCTTGTCGTGGTCGTGCGCCATTACGGATACCGGGCGCTGCCAGTGCATTTCGTCGGCAAGGCTGCCACGTTCAACCTGCTCTACGCGTTCCCCCTGATCCTTCTTGGGCAGGGCGAAAGCATGTTCGCCGCGGCGGCGCTGCCGGTCGGCTGGGCGTTCGCCTGGTGGGGCACGGCGCTCTACTGGGTGGCCGGGGTCATGTATGCAGTCCAGACCCGGGACGTCGTGCGCGCCGCCAGGGCGGCCGCCAGGTGAGCGGACAGCAGGCTGGGCGCCCCGACGCGTCCATGACGTTGATCAACGAGGTGATGCAGCGACCGCTCGACCCCAGTTACGCCGTGGCCGCAGAGAGCCGGAAGAAGGCCGGACTTCCTCCGGCAACCGGTTACCAGGGCCCCATGCTGGTCATCGTCGCCGTCCTGATCGGGGTCCTGCTAGCGATCTCCGCTCTGGCCCTGCGAGCCCCGGAGACAGCTGCCAGCAAGATCAAGAGCGATCTGGTGGGTCGCATCGAGGCCAGACGCGCTCACGCCGATGCCCAGACCCGGCTGATCACCAGCGTGCGCAGCGAGATCAACGCGGCACAGGCGGCGGCACTGAGCCAGCAGAGCCAGAGCGGACTGGCCGAGGACCTTTCGAAGCTCGAGCTCGCGGCCGGCACCGTGCCCGTCACCGGCCCCGGGCTGGTGCTCACCGTCGACGACGCTCCGGCCAAGGTCAACCCCGACAACCCCGACGTCGACCCACAGAGCGCCGCCGGAGCCGATCAGGGGAAGGTAATCGCCAGGGACCTGCAGATCATCGTCAACGGTCTGTGGCAGGCAGGCGCCGAGGCGATCTCCATCAACGGTCACCGGCTCACCGCTCGTGCGGCCATCCGTTTCGCCGGCGAGGCGATCGTGGTGGACTACCGGCCTCTGGTCCGGCCCTACGCCATCACCGCGATCGGTGACCCCGGCAGTCTCGGTGTCGAGTTCGCGGGCAACGACGGCGGAAGCTACCTGCAGTCGCTCAAGGCCAACTACAAGATCCGCGGTGAGGTCCAGGAACGCGACTCGGTCGTGGTCCCGGGGGAGCCCGCGCTGTCCCTGCAGGAAGCCCAGCCGGTGCGGCCGGCTGTCACGGCAACACCGCCCGCGCCCACCCCTTCGACCTCAGCCCAGCAACCGACGGAGACCTCACCGTGATTCCCGCCCTTGGACTGCTCGCCGGTCTGGCCGTCGGCCTTTTTCTGCACCCCGCGGTGCCGCTGGCTCTGCAGCCATATCTGCCGATCGCCGTCATTGCGGCACTCGACGCCGTCTTCGGCGGTGTGCGCGCCATCCTCGACGGGATCTTCAACGACAAGGTGTTCGTCGTCTCGTTCCTCTCGAACGTCGTCGTCGCCGCGTTCATCGTGTTCCTCGGGGACCAGCTCGGGGTGGGCTCGCAGCTGTCCACCGGCGTCGTGGTGGTTCTGGGCATCAGGATCTTCTCCAACGTGGCCTCCATCCGCCGACACCTGTTCCGCGCATGAGCCAGTCCGACCTTCCGGCGAACCAGTCCTCCGCTGGCAGCGAGCGGACCCCCTGGCAGCGGCTGATGCTGATGGCGCGCCCACGGGCCACCAAGGCCAACGCGTTCGCAGCCCTGCTGGCCATCCTTCTGGGCTTCGCCATGGCGACACAGGTTCGTCAGAACCAGGACCTCGGCCTCGCGTCCCTGCGACAGGGCGAGCTCGTCACCATCCTGGACAACGCGACCCTGCTGTCCTCACGGCTGGATCAGAACGCCCGCGAGCTGCAGGCAACCCGCGACGAGCTGGTCAACGGCACCAACGGCGACGCCGCCGCACTCAAGACGGCACAGGAGCGACTCGACGCGCTGGCGATCCTTGCCGGCACGGCCCGGGCACGCGGGCCCGGCATACAGGTGAGGATCGTCGACCACGGCGCCAAGGTGACCCCACCTCTGCTGCTGGACGCGATCGAGGAGCTGCGTGATGCCGGCGCCGAGGCCATCCAGGTCGGCGAGGTGCGGGTGGTGGCCAGCTCATCCTTCGGCCAGTCCGACTCCGGGGTGGAGATCGATGGCATCACGCTGACGCAGCCCTACACGATTCTGGCCATCGGCGACTCCCAGACGATGTCCTCGGCGATGGAGATCCCCGGCGGGCTCTCGGAGAACGTCCGGCAGCTGGGTGCCAGCATCACGATCAGCCAGGCGAAGGAGCTGACGGTGGGCGCGTTGTACACGTTGCGTGAGCCTCGTTACGCTCGCCCTGTACCGTCGCAGGCACCCGCCGCGACGCCGTAGCTGTGTTGTCCCTCAGCACAGCTTCTTCTTCCTAGCCAAGGAGCGGCATGAGCGAGCTGGAGTACCCACAGGACCTGCGTTATACCCCGGAGCACGAGTGGGTGCGCGTCGGGTCCGATGGCGTCGTCCGCGTCGGCATCACCTCCTTCGCCCAGGACGCGCTCGGGGATGTCGTCTTCGTCAGCCTGCCCGCGGTGGGTGACTCAGTGAAGGCCGGCGACTCCTGCGGCGAGGTCGAGTCGACCAAGTCCGTCAGTGACATCTACGCGCCCGTCTCCGGCGAGGTCGTGGCCATCAACCAGGCACTGGACTCCGCCCCTGAGCTGGTCAACAGCGACCCCTACGGCCAGGGATGGATGTATGACATCAAGCCCAACGACGCGGGTGCCCAGGATTCCCTGCTGGACCTCGAGGCTTACCGCGCACTCCTGCTCTAGGGTGGTCTCTCCTCAGGTCGCCACAACATTCGCCACATGGTTGCAGGCACAACGGAAGCAGGTGCGCAGGTCATGACGGACAACGAGCGCGAGCAAGGATCTGGACGGGTGAGCGATCCCACGACCATGCGTCTGCCCGGCATCGGAGCTCCGGCCGAGCCGTTGAGCGATGCCGAACCAAGCCTGTCGGCACAGGACCAGGCAACGGTCGACGCGCTGGTCCCCGGCACGGCGCTGCTGGTTGTCCTTCGCGGGCCGAACACCGGAGCCCGGTTCCTGCTCGACGCTGACGAGGTCAGCACAGGGCGGCACCCGGACAGTGACATCTTCCTGGACGACGTCACCGTCTCCCGGACGCACGCAACGTTCCGTCGGGAGCAGGACCAGTTCCTGGTTCGCGACGTCGGCTCGCTGAACGGCACCTACGTCAACCGGGAGCGGATCGAAGAGGCCACACTCAAGACAGGCGACGAGGTCCAGATCGGCAAGTTCCGCCTCGTGTTCTATGCCGGTGCCACCGCGTGACCGGTGCCACCACGTGATCGACCCGTGAACCCGTCCGCCACCCCACGCCGGATGGCGATCGGAGCCGTGCTGGACGAGCTTGCCCCCGACTTCCCTGACGTCAGCATCTCCAAGATCCGCTTCCTGGAGGCCGAGGGACTGGTCACGCCGGAGCGCACGGGTTCGGGCTACCGCACGTTCTCGTCCGAGGATCTGGAACGGCTGCGTTACATCCTGACCGCCCAGCGCGATCGGTTCTGGCCCCTCAAGGTCATCAGGGAGGCCCTCGACAAGCTCGACCGCGGGCTGGAGCCGGCGCCCGGCGACGTGGCGCCATCACGTCCGCAGGTCCCTGCCGGCACCACCGACCCCCGTCTGCCGGCGGCCGCAGAGCTGTCCCGCCGCGATGTGCTCCGGCTGACCGACGTCGAGCTGCGCGAGGCCACAGGCCTGGACCAGCCGACCTTCGAGGCGCTGTCCACGTATGGGCTGCTGCGCCCGGACTCCGGCGGGCACTACGGAGATGCGGCGCTGGCGGTGGCGCGCGCGGCCGGTGCCCTGGCGGCATACGGCATCGAACCCCGCCACCTGCGCCCGTTCCGCACCGCCGCGGACAGGGAGATCGGTTTGGTCCAGCAGGTGGTTGCACCGGTCCGGGGTCGAAGCCGGGGGAGTGGCGGCAAGGTCACGCATGACCCGACTCCGCAGATCCTGGCGGAGTGCATCGCGTTGCACGCGGCTTTGGTAAGGGCCGGTCTCGCGGCCGGATAAGCGAGTACCGTTTACGGGGTGAGAGAACTCGATGTGTTGGGCGTTCGCGTGGAGATGCCAACGAACCAACCGATAGTCCTGCTGCGTGAGCGTGACGGTGAGCGCTATCTGCCGATCTGGATCGGCGCTGCCGAGGCCACGGCCATCGCCTACGCCCAACAGGGCGTCGTACCACCCCGCCCGATGACCCATGACCTGCTCAAGAACGTCGTCGAGGCGCTCGGGCACGAGCTGGTCGAGGTCCGGATCGTCGAGCTGCGGGACAGTGTCTTCCACGCCACCCTGGTCTTCGACGGGGCCGTCGAGGTCAGCGCACGGTCGTCCGACGCCATCGCCCTGGCCCTGCGCACCGGCACCTCGATCCTGGTAGAGGACGGACTCCTGGACGAGGCAGGCGTGGCGATCGCGCACGAGGAGGACGACGAGCTCGAGCGGTTCCGGGAGTTCCTGGACCACGTCTCGGCCGAGGACTTCGACAATCCCGACCCGGGCGGGCCCGGCGCCGAGACCTGGCCCCCGAAGCAGGACTAACCCTCTAGTTGACGTCGAGTGTTGTCGAAGCGTCGCGCGACACGCCGAAGTCGACCTGCAGTGGTGATTGACGCTCCCGCCCGGACCCCCGTACGGTCAGAGCAAACAACGAGACTGTAGTTACGAGGAGGTAAGGCGTGAACTCCACCGGAGAAGCACGACATCACAGTGGTTCTGTGCCTGTCGCCGCGCAGGGTCTGTTGTTCACCGATGACCTTCCCGAGCTCAGGGAGGACACCGGCTACCGCGGTCCCACCGCCTGCCGTGCCGCCGGCATCACCTACCGACAGCTCGACTACTGGGCGCGAACCGGACTGGTCGAGCCCTCCGTGCGCGGCGCTACCGGCTCAGGGACACAGCGCCTCTACGGCTTCCGCGACATCCTGGTCCTGAAGGTCGTCAAGCGACTGCTGGACACGGGGGTCTCGCTCCAGCAGATCCGCGTCGCGGTCAGCCAGCTTCGTGAACGTGGTGTCGACGACCTCGCCCGGATCACCCTGATGAGCGATGGCGCCAGCGTCTACGAATGCACCTCGGCTGACGAGGTGATCGACCTGGTCCAGGGCGGTCAGGGCGTTTTCGGCATCGCCCTCGGCCGCGTCTGGCGCGAGGTCGAGGGTGAGCTCGCCGCACTGCCCAGCGAGCGTCCCGAGGACGAGGCCCCGGCGGCTCACCCCGGCGACGAGCTCACCTCGCGCCGGAAGGCGCGCCTGATCAGCTGAGCCTGCAGCTCACGCTCCACCGTGGCCTGGTTCCCGTCGGGGACCGGGCCACGACCATGTCGGGGTGCCTGCGGGCGTCGTCCGGATGGCGCTCCGGTGTTAAGGTGACGAGGCCGATTACCCCGTGCGGGAGAGTCCCCGTGCCACGTGATCTTCCACGGTGGGAGAGCACATTGTGACGGGGCGCCGAAGGGGCAAACCTCCCCGGAACCTCTCAGGCGCCCGGACCGTATGGGCAGGCAACTTGAAGCCACTTCAGGCGACAGGTGGGGAGGTCCGTGACCGCTCACGGCACAAGCGTGCCGCCGCGTGAGGAGCCTTCGTGACCATGGAACCCAACCCAGCCGCCGAGCAAGACTTCATCTCCCGGCACATCGGCCCCAACGATGATGATGTCGCCGCAATGCTCAAGGTCGTGGGCCAGCCCAGCCTCGAGGCGATGCTCGACACAGCCATCCCCGGCGGCATCCGCACCGAACGGGCCCTTCGCCTCGACGCCGCCCCCACTGAGGAAGCGGTCATCGACGAGCTGCGCGCCCTGGCCTCACGCAACACCGTGCTGACCCAGATGATCGGCCTGGGCTACTACGGCACCATCACCCCGCCGGTGGTCAGGCGCAACGTGCTTGAGAGCCCGGCCTGGTACACCGCCTACACGCCGTACCAGCCGGAGATCTCGCAGGGACGCCTCGAGGCGTTGATCAACTTCCAGACGGTCATCATCGACCTCACCGGTCTGCCGATCGCCGGTGCCTCGCTGCTGGACGAGAGCACCGCCGCCGCAGAGGCCATGGCCCTCATGCGCCGTTCGAGCAAGGCTGGCGCCGACGCTGTTCTCGTCATTGACCAGCACGCGTTCCCCCAGACGACCGCCGTCATCCAGACCCGGGCAGACCCTCGCGGCATGGGCGTCATCGTCGCCGACCTGGGTGCTGTCACCACCTCCGAGGCGCTGACCGCGGTGGCCGGGGGCAAGGAGATCTTCGGTGTCATCGTCCAGTACCCCGGCGCCGACGGTGAGCTGCGGGACTGGACTGCCCTGACCGCCGCCGCTCACGAGGCCGGCGCTCTGGTGACCGCGGCAGCCGACCTGCTGGCGCTGACGCTGGCCACGCCACCGGGGGAGTGGGGCGCCGACGTCGTCGTGGGCAGCAGCCAGCGGTTCGGCGTGCCCATGGGCTTCGGCGGCCCGCACGCGGGCTACATGTCGGTCCGGGCGGGCCTCGAGCGCACGATGCCCGGCCGGCTGGTGGGTGCCAGCATCGACGCTGACGGCCACCCGGCATACCGCCTGGCCCTGCAGACCCGCGAGCAGCACATCCGCCGCGAGAAGGCCACCTCCAACATCTGCACCGCCCAGGTGCTGCTGGCCGTCACGGCCTCCATGTATGCCGT
>JANOHS010000214.1:0-1531 GCA_031406655.1 Micrococcales bacterium | reverse complement strand
GGTCTCGACGGACTCGTTCTACTTCTACTACGCCGCGATCGGCCTGATCCTGCTCGGCACCTGGGCCGCCTGGCGGATCGTCCACTCCCCGTTCGGACGCGTCCTGGTCGCCATCCGCGACAACCCGGCCCGCGCACGGGCGCTCGGATACGACGTCGAGCGCTACAAGATCTTGATCTTCGTTCTCTCGGCGGGTCTGGCCGGACTGGCCGGTGGGGTGTTCGCCATGAGCCACGGGTTCGCCTCGCTGCAGGAGCTCAACTGGACCACGTCCGGCAAGGTCGTGCTGATCACCGTCCTCGGCGGGATCGGGACCCTCTGGGGCGGGCCGCTCGGCGCGGCGACCGTGATCACGCTCGAGGACCAGCTGGCTTCGTCGGGTTTCGAGGGCACCGGCATCATCCTGGGCTCGATCTTCGTCGTGATCGTGCTGCTGTTCCGGCACGGGATCTGGGGCACCGCCCGAGACCTGATCCAGCATCGCCTCAGCGCCCGACGCGACCGAGGGCACTGACCCATCGCCCGGTTCGCAGTCACGCCGCTCGCAGGCGCCGGCTCAGGTTTCAGGGCGCGAGATGCGGTGCAGGCGCAGGGCGATCTGCACCTCGAGCGAACGATCGTGCTGCTGCCAGTCATCGCCCAGCAGCGCGCCGATGCGTTCCAGGCGCTGGGTGACGGTGTTGACGTGGATGTGCAGCGCCTCGCGGGTCCGGGCCAGGTTGCGGTCGTTGCTGAAGTAGGCCTCAAGCGTGCCGACCAGGTCGGTGCCGCGCTCGCTGTCGTAGTCCAGGACAGGTCCGATGGTGCGTCGCACGAACGGTATGACGTCATGACGGTCGCCCAGCAGCACTCCCAGGAAGCCGAGCTCGCCGGCGCTCACACCCTCGCCCGCCCGCCCGAGCGACTCCAGCGTCTCCAGGCAGCGCATCGCCTCCCGTCGGGCGGCTGCCACCTGCTCAGGCCGGTCGATGGCCGCCGACGCGCCCGCGGACACCGGCGCGGACAACGCGCTGGTGAGCTCCGCGCATACCTTGCGGGCAGCCTCGTGCGGGTCGTCCAGCGGGAGGAGGAGCACGACCGCCCCCTGCATCTCCGTGGCCAGCCCGCGGAGTCGACCGGCCAGGAACGACGCAGCCGAGACGAGGCGTGACCGGTCACCGGAAGCGCTGCGTGCCACCACGAGCGTCTGACGCACATCGAGGTCCGCGCCGACGCGGCGGGCCCTCTCCCGCAGGTTGTCGACGTCACGTAAGGGCTCGTCCAGCAGGTCGTCGAGAAGCTCGCCCTTGACCCGGATCTCGGTCTCGGCGACGGAGCGGCCAAGGAGCAGGAGGAGGGCTGTGACCAGCGCCGCTCGCTCGAAGGTCCGTTGGTCGGACCTGCTGAGCTCGTGGTCCCTGCGCAGCAGCAGGGTCCCCAGAGGTTCGGGTCCCGTCGTCACGCAGACTGCCCACCAGTCGTCGCGCTGCACCGCCCGACCAGTGGTGCGGGCGGCATCGGCCAGAGCCGCCACGTCGACGCCCAGATCGCC
>JANOHS010000198.1:0-3347 GCA_031406655.1 Micrococcales bacterium | reverse complement strand
GAGCTCAACCTCGTGCGCCGGCTCGCAGCGAGGTTCCCGAGGCAGAACATCGCCTTCCTGGAGAAGAACGTGTGCTACTGCTCGACGATGAACCGGATCGACCTGCCACACCTGGTCTGGGCGCTGGAGTCTCTGGTGGCGGGGCGCGTCATCAACAAGATCACGGTGGACCCGGACGTCGCGCGGTGGGCCAAGGTCGCCCTGGACCAGATGCTCGCGCTGCCCGGCAAGACCAAGGACTAGCCCAGACCCAGCCCGAGGCTCAGGCGCGCAGCAGCCCCAGACGTTCGAGCAGGATGGCCTCGGCCACGCAGACCCTCTCGAACTCGCCGAGGTGCAGGCTCTCGTTGGCGCCGTGGGCTCGCGCGTCGGGGTCCTCGACACCGGTGATCAGGATGCCGGCCTCCGGGAAGCGCTCCGCGAACGCCGCCACGAACGGGATCGAACCGCCCACGCCGATGTCCACCGGCGCGACGCCCCATGCATCCGTGAAGGCCGCGCGCGCCTGGTCATAGACCGGACCGTTGGCGTCGGCGCAGAACCCGGAACCGTCGTCGTCGAGGTGGACGTCAACCTTGACACCCCAAGGCGCGTTGGCCCGAAGGTGTTCCGCGAGTAGCCGATACGCCTGTTTCGGGTCCTCGTCGGGGGCGATGCGCATGGAGATCTTCGCGGCGCACTGGGGAGCCAGCGTGTTGGATGAGGTCGCCACCGAAGGCGCATCGATGCCGATCGTGGTGAGCGACGGCTTGGTCCAGAGCCGCGTCAGGATCGAGCCGGTGCCGATCATCTCGACGCCATCGAGCAGGCCGGACTCGTCGCGCAGCCGCTCCTCGGAGTACTCAAGGTCAGCGGCCGCGGCGGACTTCAAGCCGGCTACGGCAACGTTGCCCTCGGCGTCGTGCAGCGTGGCGATCAGCCTGATCAACGCCGTGATGGCGTCCGGAACCGCGCCACCGAACATCCCGCTGTGGATCCCGTGGTCCAGTGTGCGCACCGTGAGGACCACGCGGACCAGACCGCGCAGGGTCGTGGTCAGCGCCGGCTCCCCCACGGCCCAGTTCGTCGAGTCGGCGAGGACGATCGCGTCGGCACGCAGCTTCTCGCCGTGCCGCTCGAGGATGGTGGCCAGGCTGTCCGAGCCGATCTCCTCCTCACCTTCGACGAAGACGGTGACACCCACAGGGAGCGCGCCGGTGTGCGCCCGCAGTGCGGCGATGTGCGCCAAGATGCCGGCCTTGTCGTCAGCGATGCCGCGGGCGTACACCCGGCCATCACGCTCCGTCGGCTCGAACGGCGGGCTGTCCCAGTCGGACTCGGCCCCGGGAGGCTGAACGTCGTGGTGGGCGTAGAGCATGACGGTCGGTGCGCCCTCAGGCCCGTCGATGTGCCCTATGACGGCGGGTCGCCCGCCCTCGCTGATGATCTCGACCTCGAGGCCCTCGGCCCGCAGGAGCCCGGCGACCGCCTCTGCGCTGGCCGCCACATGGGCCTGGTCGAAGGCCGCCAGGGAGATGCTGGGGATCCGGGTGAGGGCTTCCAGATCCAGGCGCAGTCCGGGCAGAAGATCGGCGACCCGGTCCCGGAGCACACGGCGTCGGGCGGGGTCGAGGTCGGGGGTGAGTACGTCGTTGGTCACGTCCGCGAGCGTACCCACCTCCGCCGGCCTGGCCGGATGCCCGGGCAGCCGCCGGGCGATAAGGAGGCGGGCCGCCGCACGACATACAGTGGCTTCGTGTTCGGACGCAAGAAGAACCCCGAGAACGGAACTCCGTCGGCGATCACCTATGCCGATCGGCCAGGTGCGAAGAACCGCCCTACCCCGTCAAGGCGCGAGCAGGAGGCGGCCCGCAAACGGCCCCTCGTGCCAAAGGACCGCAAGGCCGCGGCCGGCCAGTCCCGTGAGGCGAACCGGTTGGCTCGCGCCAAGCAGCGCGCGGCGATGTTGACCGGTGACGACTCGGCGTTGCCGGCCCGCGACAAGGGTCCGGTTAAGCGCTACATCCGCGACGTCGTGGACGCCCGCTGGAACGTCGGCGAGTTCATGCTGCCGGTCATGGTCGTGGTCCTCGCCCTGACGTTCGCGCCCGCGGTCCTGCCCAAGATCGCCCCGTGGACCACGCTGATGGTGTTCGTGATGGTCTACGGCCTGATCACCGCCGGCGTGGTCGACGCCTTCCTGATGTGGCGCCGCGCCAAGAGGCAGATCGTCGCCAGGTTCGGCGAGGCTCCACCCCGCGGATCAGCCATGTATGCCGTTCTGCGCGCCTTCCAGATGCGTCGCTCGCGGCTACCCCGTCCCCAGATCAAGCGCGGCGACAAGACCGACTAAGGCCCTTCGCTGGTTGCTCCCAAACCACCGTTTGCCCCCCTCGTCCGACCAGATTCGGTGGTTTCGTCGCAACAAGAGGGGGTATGACGGGGGCGCGGCTCAGTCGAGCAGGTCCGCGAACGCCGTTGGTGTGCGGGTGAGTGCGTAGGTTGCGAAGTGCATCCGCTCGACGACCCCGCCAGGTCCTCGGGTGATCTCCAGCAGCTCGCCGCGCTCTCGCCCGGCGACCGCGCGGAAGCGGTCCGGATCGATCCGCGCGAACCGGGTGTCGGCCATGGGCAACCCGCCCGGGACCCGCGACCACAGAACGTTGTCGCGCACCTCAAAAACGATCTCCTCGCCCTCCGTCCACCAGCTGCCGAGCATCCCGTCGAAGTCCGGCTGGGGCAGGGAGGGGTTCCACACGGGCGCCAGGGACGGCTCGGCATCGAGCACGGCATTGACCAGCTGACCGGCGAGGACCACGGTCTCCGCGCCGGCGGTGCTGTTTGCGAACACGACGGCCCCGACCCGGTCCTGGCGCCGGACCCGCAGGCCGGCCAGAAAACCGGGCATGGCGCCACCGTGGCCGGTCAGGACCCGCTCGCCGGTGCGCTGAAGGTCAAAGCCCAGCCCGTAGGCGCGGGTCCAGCCCCCGACGTCCGTCATGATCAGCGGCCGGCACATCTCGTCGAGGGTGTCAGCCAGGAGAACCTCCTCGACCGGGTCAGCGATGAAAGCGGCGTAGCGGCCCAGGTCCGCAACGGTGCTCCACAGCCCGCCGAACGGCGCTGTCGCCCTGAGCTCGAACCGCGGCTCGAGCGTCGCTACCCCGGTGTGCGGATGAACCTGGTAACCCAGCGCCCGACCTGTGTCATCGGGGACCAGAGTGGTGTGCTTCATCTCCAGGGGCGCCAGGATCCGGTCAGTGACGACATCGCCCCAGGGCCGACCCTCGAGCTGCTCGACGATCTGTCCGAGCAGCCCGAACGCCAGGTTTGAGTAGTGGAAGGCGAAGTGGACGGGGAGGACCTGC
>JANOHS010000168.1:0-8427 GCA_031406655.1 Micrococcales bacterium | reverse complement strand
CGCCACCAGAGACTCCAGCGCCCAGACCAGGTGTGGCAGGTCGATCCGGTTCATCGTCGAGCAGTAGCACACGTTCTTCTCCAGGAAGGCGATGTTCTGCCTCGGGAACCTCGCTGCGAGCCGGCGCACGAGGTTGAGCTCGGTGCCGACCGCCCATGAGCTGCCATCAGGTGCGGCTGCGATCGTCTGGATGATCCTCTCGGTGGATCCGACGGCATCGGCCGCTTCGACGACCTCGTACTGGCACTCGGGGTGGACGATCACCTTCACCCCCGGGATCGTGGCACGCGCCGCGTTGACCGCCTCGAGGGAGAACCGGCCGTGCACCGAGCAGTGCCCACGCCACAGGATGACCCGCGCAGTCCGGACCTGCTCGGGGGTCAGGCCCCCTGCCGGCTTGTGCGGGTCGAACACCACACAGTCCTGCAGCGAGAGCCCGAGCTCGCGGACCGCGGTGTTTCGGCCCAGGTGCTGGTCGGGCAGGAACAGCACCTTGCCCGCTCCCGCGACGCCGCCATGCTGGTCAAATGCCCACGCCATGGCGGTTTTCGCGTTGCTGGAGGTGCAGATCGTGCCGCCGTGGCGACCGGTGAACGCCTTGATGGCAGCCGAGGAGTTCATGTAGGTCACCGGAACCAGGTCGTCGGCGACGCCCATCTCGGCCAGGTCGTCCCAGGCATCCTCGACCTGGCTGATCGCGGCCATGTCCGCCATGGAGCACCCGGCTGCCAGGTCGGGCAGGACCACCTGCTGGTGCTCCGCGGTCAGGATGTCGGCTGACTCGGCCATGAAGTGCACACCACAGAAGACGATGTATGGCGAGTCCGGTCGTGCCGCCGCCTCCTTGGCCAGCTTGAAGCTGTCGCCCATGACATCGGCGAACTCGATGACTTCGTCGCGCTGATAGTGGTGGCCGAGGACGAATACCTTGTCCCCGAGTGCCGCCTTGGCGGTGCGGGCGCGTTCCACAAGACCGGGGTCGGAAGGGGCAGGCAGCTCACCGGGACACTCGACGCCGCGCTCGGTGGCGAGCTCACGGCCCTGACCGAGGACGAGCAGGGGAAGGGAGGGGCGCTGAGGCTGTGCCGTTGCGGTGCTCACCATCCGATCGTATGCCGTGACGCCGGTGGCGCCACAGGTCACGAGTACGTGCCCGCTGGCGGCATACGATCCGGGCATGGTTGGTGAGCTGACGACGCGGGACCTTCGCAGCGAGGACCTCGACGCGGCATTCGAGGTCCGGTCCAGGTCGTTCGGGCCCCTCGAACCTTCCATGCGCAGCTGGTGGAACGCCGTTCAGCAACAATCCATCAGCGAGCACCGTGCCATCGGCATCTTTGATGGTCAACGGCTGCTGGCGCACGGGAAAGCCCGCTCGTACCAGCAGTACTGGGGCGGTCGGCCCGTGCCGATGGGTGGCGTCGCCGGTGTGGTCGTGGCGCCGGACGCCCGGGGCCGGGGTGTCGGCTCGCTGCTGATGAAATCCATCGCACGAAGGTCCCATGAGCTTGGTGACCTGGTCTCCGCGCTCTACCCCGCGTCCATCCCGATCTACCGGGCACTGGGTTGGGAGGTTGCCGGCGGGCAGTACCGGATCAGCATCTCCGCGGACGCACTGCGAAGCCTTGGCAGCAAGGGCGTCGCCCTGCGTGGCGCGACCGAGTCAGACGTTGAGCTGATTCGTCAGGGCCTGCACGAGCGCTACGCCAGGGCGCTGGCCAACGGGCCCAAGATGCTCAGTGTGGCCGAGGCCAACGACCTGATCGGTGACGGGATGATGACCTACCTCGCCGCAGGCGGAGGCCATGTCACCTTCGAGTGGCACGACCAGGATCTCGAGGTGTCCTACCTGTGCGCTGACAGCCCGGCAACCACGCGCGCCCTGTGGTCGGTGGTCGGCTCGGGCTCGTCGATCGCCAAGAAGGTCGTGGCCTACGTAGCCCCCGACGACCCGATTCACCTCCTGCTGCCGGAGGAGGTTGCCCACGAGACGCACGTGAAGCGCTGGATGCTCAGGGTCATGCAGGCGCCCAAAGCCGTTGCGGCACGTGGCTTCTCAGGTGTTGTGGCCGGCTCGACCGGATTGACCCTTGAGGACCCGTTGCTTTCGGTCAACAGTGGGTCGTGGCGGCTGGAGGTGTCGGCCGGACGTGGTGAGCTGACCCCGACCGAGGCGACCAACGCCAGTCTGCGGCTCGGCCCCAACGGCTTCGCGGCGCTGTATGCCGGAACCCCCGTTCACGTGTTGCGCACTGCCGGCCTGGCCTCGGGGGGCGAGCCGGCCGGTGACCGGTGGCTCGATGCGGCCTTCGCCGGCCCGGCGGCATACCTGCTCGAGTACTTCTGAGCGACCCGCGCCGTCCCTAGGTTTGCGAGTCAACCCGACGCACCGTCGCTAGGTTTGCGAGATAACCCGACGCACCGTCCCTAGGTTTGCGGGGAAATGACCTTGCACCGTCCCTAGGTTTGTGGGGGGTCCCTACTATTTCGTATGCACTATGTCGTCAGTGACCTGCACGGGCACGTTGAGCATCTGGTCGCCGGACTGGGTCGGGCAGGCCTGGTCGACGTGGATCTGACCTGGTGCGGGGGGCAGGCCAGCCTGACCTTCCTGGGTGACTACTTCGACCGCGGCCCCGATGGCATCGCGGTCGTTGACCTGATCCGCCGGCTGCAGGGTGAGGCGGCCGCGAGCGGTGGCCGGGTCGATGCGTTGCTCGGCAACCACGAGATCCTCGCGCTGGGCATGCGCCGTTTCGGCGACGAGCGGGTGAGCTCGGAGCGCGGTGGCCGGAGCAGCTTCGCACGCAGCTGGGTCCTCAACGGCGGTCAGGTCGGCGACCAGCAGCGCCTCACCGACGAATACGTCACCTGGCTCAGCGGTCTGGATTCGATCGCTCTGGCCGGCGCCGACCTGCTGCTCCACGCGGACACCACCGAGTACCTCCGCTGGGGCGACACGTTCGAGCAGATCAACGACGCGGTGCGCGAGGTCCTCGCCAGTGACGACATCGAGCGGTGGTGGGAGTGCTGGGCCGGGCTGACGTCCCGATACGCCTTCGCGCGCGTCGACGGCGCCCGGGTGGCCGCCGGGCTGCTCGACAGACTCGGCGGCGAGCGGATCGTCCACGGCCACAGCCTTATCTCGACGTTCACCGGAACGGCCTCCAGCGAGGTCACCGGCCCGCTCCCGTACGCGGGCGGTCGGGTCCTGGCGATCGACGGGGGCATCTATGACGGCGGCCCCTGCGTTGTCGTCCGGCTCGACCAGCGCCCTGAAGCGGACGGATAGCGGGTCGATCGTCGCGGCGAGCCACGGTGCCTGATCCGTGTGGATGACAGCATGGGCAACATGCGCGTCCTCATCGCCCCCGACTGCTTCACCGGCACCCTCAGTGCCGCCCAGGCCGCCGAGGCGATCGCAGAGGGCTGGCGAATCAGAGCGCCCCAGGACGACCTCACCCTCCTGCCGTTGAGCGATGGTGGCCCCGGATTCCTTGACGTCCTGTCCAGGGCCCTGGGAGGGACGACGGTCGCGGTCACCGTGGCTGACCCGCTCGGACGACCAGTCCCTGCAGCGATCCTGATGGTCGAAACGAAGGGCACTCGTACTGCATATATCGAGTCCGCGCAGGCCTGTGGTCTGCACCTGCTCGCGCAGCAGGAGCGAAACCCGATGGTCACCAGCACCTTCGGTGTCGGGCAGCTCATCGAGGCTGCGCTTGCCGATGGCGCCTCGCGGGTCGTGGTCGGGCTCGGTGGAAGCGGGACGAACGACGGGGGGGCCGGCATGCTGGCTGCCCTTGGAGCAGGGGAGCCGGACGAGTTGGCGGCCGGCGGCGCCGGACTGGCAGATCTGGGCGCCGACGCCCTCGACGGACTCACGCAGGTCCGCGAGCGCCTGCGCGGAGTCGAGCTGGTCCTCGCCACGGACGTCGACTCGCCGCTGCTCGGGTTTCACGGCGCCAGTGCGGTGTTCGCGCCCCAGAAGGGCGCCACACCCGAGATGGCCCAGCAGCTCGAGTCCGCGCTGGGGCACTTCAGCGACCTGGTCCGCATGGTCGTTCCACCCGGCGTGGACCTGCTGACCGGAAAGGAGAAGCGACTCGACCGCGAGCCCGGGTCCGGGGCAGCCGGAGGCCTGGGCTACGGGCTGCTCCTGCTCCGGGGACACCGGGTGAGCGGGGTGCAGGCAGTGCTGGACGCGGTCGGTTTCGATGCGCTGGTGCGAGGCTGCAACCTGGTCGTCACCGGAGAGGGCACGTTCGACTGGCAGAGCCTGCGAGGAAAGGTCGTCGCCGGGGTGGCCGAGGCGGCACTCGCCACGGCCACGCCAACGGTGGTCATCGCCGGCCAGGTGCGCGTGGGGCGTCGCGACACCATGGCCCTGGGCATCAGCGGGGCCTACGCCGTGGCAGAGAACCCGGCTCAGGTCGCGGCCGCCCTCGCCGACCCGGCGGGCACCCTCAGCGCCCGGACCGAACGCGTGGCGACCACGTGGTCCCCCCGGCAGACCTGACGACGTACGCTTGAGATGTTGGGAACACATTCCGGCGCCCGCGGGTTGGCACGGTTGCAACGCCTTCGCGCGATCATCGACATGAACGACCATCACTGTTCTACCAACCACATGAAGGACTCCCCACATGAGTGTTCAGGACGACACGCAGGCCCGCATCTCGCACGCAGTTGCCGAGGAGGCCGCGGTCGAGAAGGCGGCCCATGGTGTGCTGCTCACAGACGTTGCCGCTGTCAAGGTCAAGAGCCTGCTCGAGCAGGAAGGTCGCGACGACCTGCGCCTTCGCGTGGGCGTGCAGCCCGGCGGCTGCTCCGGACTGGTCTACCAGCTCTACTTCGACGAGCGCACCCTCGACGGTGACCTGGTCGTGGACTTCGGCGGGGTCGAGGTCGTCATCGACCGGATGAGCGCCCCCTACCTCGACGGCGCGACGATCAACTTCGCCGACACCATCGAGAAGCAGGGCTTCACCATCGACAACCCCAACGCCGGCAGCTCCTGCGCGTGCGGGGACTCCTTCAGCTGACCTGCCCCCAGGTTCACGCCAAGCTGGCCGTGGCCGGCATACCTGCCTGAAGCGGGTATGCCGGCCACAGCACGTTCACGACGAGCTATCCGCCGTAGGCCGCCAGCCCGTCGATCAGCGCTGAGGCATCGTCCGGCACGTCGATCGGGCCGAAGGCCGACGCAACCCATGGCCGGGGGCGGGCGACCTCGACCTCGACCTCACGACCGTCCTGCGCGAGCTCTTCCAAGCTCCCCTCGTCGAGGCCGTCGCGGGGACCGGGGAAGTAGATCGAAGTGCTCATGAGCCCACCGTATGCACCTTCGCGGGCCGGCGACACCGATACCGCCGGGTAACACCGACCGGTAACTTCCTCGCTTGTTGCTCCGAAGCCACCGTTTGTGGCCGGAATCGGGGCAAACTCGGTGGTTTCGCGGCAACAAGACGGGTTGGGTCGACACTGGCCAACGGGTCGGCACAGGGTAGGTTGCCCGCGTGCGTATAGCTCTCACCGGTTCCATTGCCACCGACCACCTGATGACCTACAAGGGCAAGTTCGCCGACTCGTTGGTGGTCGACCAGCTGGACAAGATCGCCCTGTCCTTCCTGGTCGAGGATCTCGAGATCCATCGTGGGGGTGTTGCCGCCAACATCGCCTTCGGCATGGCCAACCTCGGACAGCACCCGATCCTGGTGGGAGCCGCCGGGGAGGACTTCGCGGACTACCGGTCCTGGCTGGAGCGCCACGGCGTCGACTGCGACTCGGTGCGGATCTCGGAGACGCGCCATACGGCCCGGTTCGTGTGCACCACCGATGACCACATGGCTCAGATCGCCACCTTCTACGCGGGCGCCATGAGCGAGGCCCGTGAGATCGAGCTGGGCCCGGTTGCAGCAAGGGTCGGGGGTCTGGATCTGGCGGTCATCAGCTCCAACGACCCTGAGGCCATGATGCGTCACACGGAGGAGTGCCGGACCCGCAAGATCCCGTTCGCCGCCGATCCCTCGCAGCAGCTGGCGTTCATGGACGGCGAGTCGATCCGCGAGCTCATCGACGGGGCGACCTACCTGTTCACCAACGAGTACGAGGCTGCGCTGACCGAGCAGAAGACCGGCTGGAGCAGGGACGATATCGCCACGCGCGTCCAGACCCGGGTCATCACCAAGGGCAAGAACGGTGCGCTGATCGCCACTCGTGGCGAAGAGCCGATCGAGGTCCTGGTGGCCCACGAGGCGCGCAAGGCTGACCCCACCGGTGTGGGCGACGCGTTCCGCGCCGGGTTCCTCGCCGGGCTGGCCTGGGGCATGGGACACGAACGGTCGGCCCAGGTCGGCTCGATGCTGGCAACCTATGTCGTGGAGACCGTCGGCACGCAGGAGTACGAGCTGGGCCGCCGGCGGTTCCTGGAGCGATTCACCCAGGCGTACGGTGCGCAGGCGTGCGAGGAGATCGAGCCACACGTCAGCTGCCCCCGCCCCTGACCGGTCGGCCCCGACTCGTATGCCGATCGAGCCCGCCCTCTCACGGTGGCAGCTGAGCCTTGAGCATGCAACGCCCGGTGACGACCTCGTGGGCGTCGGGGCTGACCTCGAACCCGGCACCCTGCTCATGGCCTATCGCAGCGGGTTGTTCCCGATGGGGGTGGGCGAGGACGGCAGTGCGCCGATGGGATGGTGGTCCCCGGACCCGCGTGGCGTCCTGCTGCCCGGTCACGTCAGGATCAGCCGTTCGTTGCGGAAGTCGTTGCGCCACTTCGACATCCGCGTCGACACGGCGTTCTCGGAAGTCATGACGAACTGTGCCCACCCGTCCAGGGAAGGACGCTGGATCACGCCTGCGATCACCGCGGCATATACCCGTCTCCACGAGCTCGGATGGGCCCACTCGGTCGAGGCGTGGCGCGACGGCGAGCTGGCCGGTGGCCTCTACGGGCTTGCCCTCGGCGGGCTGTTCGCGGGGGAGTCGATGTTCCATCACGCGCCCGACGCGTCCAAGTGCGCGCTGGTCGGCCTCGCGGATCTGGTGTTTGCCGACGCCGACCCAAGCCGGATCATCGACGTCCAGTGGGCCACCCCACACCTGGCGACCCTTGGGATCAGCGAGATCCCGCGCGGCGACTACCTCGACCGGCTCGAGCGTGCACTGCCGCTTCCCGCCCCCGCAGCCCTGGACGGCTGAGACCGGACCACCACGACGAAGCGCAGGTGCGCCCCGGAACCGCCCTCAGCTGTCGCCGGGTCGGTCGCGGACACCTCGCTCACCTCACGTAGCTCCTGGTCGCGCATCCGGCACCAGGCCGGCACATCGTGGCGAGCCGCCGGATCGGTTGCCAGCACGGTGATCACGGTGCCGTCCGTCGCGTTCATGGCAGCCTCGGCGAGCTGGATCACCGGCAGAGGGCAGCGCAGCCCTCGTGCGTCGACCTCGATCGCTGTCACAGGTCCGATGCCCCGAGGTGAGCGCGGACTGACGCCACCGCATCAGGTAGCTCGGCGATGAACCGGCCGATGTCGTCGTCGAGGGCGGGGGCAATCATGGGCAGTGGCAACGTGACTCGAATGTTTCCATGGGTGAGCACTCCCATCGCTGCCAGGACGTGACTGGGCTCGAGCGTGCTCGAGGTGCAGGCCGACCCGGATCCAACGGCGAAGCCCCGGCGGTCCAGCTCGGTCAGCAGGGCCTCGCCGTCGACATACAGCAAGGAGAACGTCAGCACGTGGGGGAGGCTGTCCTGCGCGTCCCCGACGACCTCCACGTCCGGCAGGTCGACCACAGCGGCACGCAATCGCCGCACGATGGCCGAGCACCGGGCGGCGTCGTCCAGCCGGGTCGCCCCGGTCTGGCGCCATGCCTCGGCGGCGGCCAACGCCAATGCGACGACCGGCTCGACGTGGGTGCGCCCCTGCTCGACCTCGCTGGCCGGCCCCGGATGGCGCCACCGGGTGCGCTCGGGAACAACCAGCACGCCCAGCCCCGGCGGGCCGCCCCATGAACGGGCGTCACCGGCCAGGACGTCGAAATGCTCGGGTGCCGCGTCACGCCCCAGCGATGCCATGGCGTCCACCAGCAGCGGTATGCCGTTCGCCCGGCAGAGCGCGTGCGCCATCTCGAGCGGCTGGCGGGTTCCGGTCTCCCCGTTGGCGGACTGGACCGCCGCCGCGACCGTGCCGGCGACGACAACGGCCTGTTCGAGGGCCGGCAGATCCACCCGTCCAAGCCGGTCGACCGGCACCTCGGCGAACAACACGGGCTCTTCGGCCTGGGCCGCGAGGTACCTGCCCGTGGTCAGGATCGCGGAGTGCTCGACCGCCGTGGCCACGAGGCGCGCGCCGCGCCGGCGACCGGCATACAGCAGTCCGCCCAGACCGGCGCGTAGGGCTGCTGGGCCGCCCGGCAGGAAGG
>JANOHS010000133.1:0-6331 GCA_031406655.1 Micrococcales bacterium | reverse complement strand
AGCCACTGGATGTAGTCGCTCGGGCCGATGTGGACGTTGCGCTCGCCCAGGTCGTGCTCAAGGTTGGACGTGACCGACTGGGTCTTGGAGATCTTCTTGGACTCCAGCCGGTCGCGCTCGAGCATGTTCTTGAAGTCCATGTTGCCGCCGACGTTCAGCTGGTACGTGCGGTCCAGCACGACGCCGCGGTCCTCGAACAGCTTGGCCATGACGCGGTGGGTGATGGTCGCGCCGACCTGGGACTTGATGTCGTCACCGATGATCGGGACGCCGGCGTCCTCGAACTTCTTGGCCCACACAGGGTCGGACGCGATGAAGACCGGCAGGGCGTTGACGAACGCGACGTTCGCGTCGATGGCGCACTGGGCGTAGTACTTGTCAGCAATCTCGGAGCCGACCGGCAGGTAGGACACGAGTACGTCGACCTTGGCGTCCTTGAGGGCCGCGACGATGTCAACGGGCTTGGCGTCGGACTCCTCGATGGTCAACCGGTAGTACTTGCCCAGACCGTCGTTGGTGACCCCGCGCTGGACGATGACGCCGGTGGGGGGCACGTCGGCGATCTTGATGGTGTTGTTCTCGGAGGAGTTGATCGCCTCGGACAGGTCGAAGCCGACCTTCTTGGCATCCACGTCGAATGCGGCGACGAACGTGACGTCGTTGACGTGGTACTCGCCGAACTTGACGTGCATCAGACCGGGCACCTTGCCGCTCGGGTCAGCGTCCTTGTAGTACTCGACTCCCTGTACCAGCGAGCTGGCGCAGTTGCCGACGCCGATGATGGCGACGCGCACGGATCCCATGGGGTTTCTCCTTCGTGTTGTGGTGCACAAAACAGTGGGGTATGACGGGTGGCTACGTGGGCGGGTGGCCGCTCGACGGGGTCGCGATGGCAGGGGGGGCCGAACGCTCGGTCTCGATCAGCTCCGA
Source organism: Micrococcales bacterium (assembly GCA_031406655.1). GTDB lineage: Bacteria > Actinomycetota > Actinomycetes > Actinomycetales > Dermatophilaceae > UBA4719. The sequence continues at coordinate 5,401 of JANOHS010000133.1, read as the reverse complement.
GAGCCAGCGCACCTCGCGCTCTGCGGACTCCAGACCGTGACGTTGCAGCTCGGCGGTGTAGAGGTCCAGCCGTTCCCGGCGCACGGCCGCCGCGGAGCGGAAGGCGTCCAGACGTTCCTCGAGCCGGCTGCGGCGGCCCTCGAGAATGCGTAGCCGCACGTCGGCCTCGGTGCGGGCGAAGAAGGCGAAGTGCACGTTGAAGGTGTCGTCCTCCCAGGCTGACGGCCCTGACTGGGACAACAACCTCTGGAGATGGTCCTTGCCCTCGGCAGTCAGCTTGTAGACGATCCGGGCCCGGCGGCTGCCGGAGCCGGTGACGGGCGTTGCCCCCGGCTGGTCGTCGGTCGATGAGCTCTCGGCGATCCAGCCGCCCTCGACGAGGTCACGCAGGCACGGATAAAGGGTTCCGAAGGACAACGCCCGGAACGCGCCGAGGACGGCGTTGAGCCGCTTGCGCAGCTCGTAGCCGTGCATCGGGGAGTCGTGCAGGAGGCCCAGGATGGCCAGCTCCAGCAGGGCAGAACGTCGACTCACGCGCTCGCCTCCTGATCGTGGACCTGTGGCCCGCTCGGTCAGGGAGACCTGCGCGGCAGCAGTGTGGGGTGTGCTCCGCATATGTTACACCTGGATATATCGATTCGATATATCCAGGTGTACAACCGATCGCGCGCCCTCCACGCCGGACACCGGGGATCGCGCGTCTTGGCCTTGGGAGACCCCCGAAACGCGCGATCCCCGGTGTCCGGTCGAGGGGGTGCAGCCGGGCTGGCTGCACGGCACCCGGCGCGGGCATCGTCATACTGGGGGGCACTGCTTCCGGGCAGCGCCCGACCTTGGCCGACGAAAGAAGACACGTGAGCACCCCGCCCACCCGCAGCAGCCGGAGCTCCAGCAGGACCAGAGCGGGGCACAGACCTGCCCGCAAGGGCTGGCGCGGTCTCTTCTCGAGGAAGCGGATCCTGCTGACACTGCTGGGGCTGTTCCTGCTCGGTGCGTTGGGGTTCGGCGTGGCCTACGCCGCCACCGACATCCCCCAGCCGAACGAGCTGGCCAACGCCCAGACCTCGATCATCTACTACTCCGACGGCAAGACGGAGATGGACCGGATCAGCGTGGTCAACCGCGAGTCGGTGCCCCTGGCCAAGATCCCCCTTCATGTCCAGCGCGCACTGCTGGCCGCTGAGGACCGCTCCTTCTACGAGAACAACGGCATCTCTCCCACCGGAATCGCCCGCGCGGTCGTGGTGGCACTCAAGGGTGGGCCGACCCAGGGCGGGTCCACGATCACCCAGCAGTACGTCAAGAACTACTTCCTGACCCAGGACCAGACCATCACCCGTAAGGCCAAAGAGTTCTTCATCTCGATCAAGATCGACCAGCAGGAGTCCAAGGACACGATCCTGGCGAACTACCTCAACACCATCTACTACGGCCGCGGCGCCTACGGCATCCAGACCGCAGCCAAGGCCTACTTCCATCGTGACGTCTCGAAGCTGACCGTTGCCCAGGGCGCCCTTCTCGCCTCCGTGATCCGCGGGCCGTCGTTCTACGACCCCAACCTGGGCGCGAAGCAGAAGGCGAACGCCACCTCGCGCGTGGACTACGTGTTGGACGGGATGGTGACCCAGGGCTGGCTCAGTGCACCGGACCGGGCCAAGACGACCTTCCCCAAGACCTTTCCCCCGGCCAGGGCCACCAAGGTCGGGACGATCGGGTACATCACCAACGAGGTCCGCAGGGAGCTCACGACGAAGCTGAAGCTGAAGGACACCGACATCGACCGCGGCGGCCTGCGGATCCAGACCACGATCAACAAGGCGGCCCAGGCGGCGGCGGTCAGGGCCGTTGCCGACAACGCGCCAACGGAGAAGGAGGCCCCGGGGTTGCATACGGGGCTCACCGCGATCCGGCCGGGTGACGGCGCCATTGTCGCGATGTACGGCGGCCGGGACTACAGCCGGGTCCAGTTCAACTCCTCGACCGACGCCACGATGCAGGGCGGCTCGACCTTCAAGGTCTTCGGGCTCCTGGCCGCGCTGCAGAAGGACATCAGCACCAAGACGAGGTTCAACGGCCGCAGCCCCCAGTTCTTCCCCGAGTTCGAGGGCGGGGGGAAGCCCACCGGCGAGGTCACCAACTTCGGCAACAACTCCTACGGCACGATGGACCTGCGGTCGGCCACGGCGAAGTCGGTCAACACCATCTTCGCGCAGCTGAACATCGAGCTGGCCGACGGCAGTGGCAAAGCCACAGGGGTTAGGGACGCGGCAATCCTGGCCGGGCTGCCCAAGGGCACCAAGGGGCTCGGGACCGACATGGGCAACATCTTCGGCACCGCGTCAACGCGTGTCATCGACATGGCCAACGCCTACGCGACCATCGCCGCACAGGGAACGAAAGCGACGCCATACCTGATAGCCAAGGTGACGTCCGCGGGCGGCAAGATCGACTACAAGGTCAAGAAGAACCTGACGCCGGCCTTCGACAAGAACGTGACGGCTGACGCAACGGAGGCCATGACCCATGTGGTGACCGAGGGCACCGCAACCGGGGCCCGAAGTCTTGGCCGTCCCGCGGCGGGCAAGACCGGCACGACGGACAAGAACCTCGCGGTCTGGTTCGACGGGTTCACCCCGCAGCTCGCTGCAGCGGTCGGGATGTACCAGGGTGACGGCACCCAGCCGATCAAGGTCGACGGTTTCGGTGAGGTCACCGGCGGGACGATCCCGGTCAAGATCTGGACGGCTTTCATGAAGGGTGCCCTGCAGGGGCAGAAGGTCATCGACTTCCCCAAGCGCGCTGGTGTGGGCGACGACACGCTCCCGCCGCCCCCGACGACGGTGCCGCCCACGACGACGCTTCCGCCCACGACGACAGCTCCGCCAACAACCGTTCCGCCGACGACGGTTCCGCCTGAGACGGTTCCGCCCACCACCGACGCCCCGCCCGGCCCACCCGGGCCGACGATCCCCGGCGGCGGACCCGGCGGCTGACCCGGGGCTCGCCACGTAGGCTGACCACCATGTCGCCTCTCGCGCCGGAGCCGGGTGCACCCACCCTCACAGACCCCGTCGCCGCAGCTGCCAGCGAGATCATCGGCGGACCCCTCGGACGGTATGCCGGGCCCGCACGGCATACGGCGAGGTCACTCTGGCAGCCCGCAGCCGCGGTGCTGGTCGGGCTCTCCAGCCTGGCGATCGCGCTCGGCCTGCTGCAGAAGTCGCACTGTCTTGCCAAGGGATGGAACACCCCCGACCAGTTCTGGCATGCGTGCTACTCGGACCTGCCGCTCGTCTACCAGACCGCGGGCCTCGGGCACTCGATGCCGTACCTGTCCGGCGCCCAGCCCCTGGACCAGCCGCTGATCACCGGGCTGGTGATGTGGCTGGTCGGGCTGCTGGTCCCGGACGGCTCCGTCCTGGTTCAGCAGCAGTGGTACTTCGCGCTGTGGGCACTGCTGATCACCGTCATCGTGACCGCCCTGGTCGCCGTGACGGCGGCGTCGGTCCCGACTGCGCCGTGGCGTGCCGCCCACGTTGCACTCAGCCCGGTGCTGGTGCTGGCGGGTCTGGTCTCGGCCGACCTGCTCGGCGTGCTGCTCGCCTCCGTGGCGCTGCTGGCCTGGGGCCGGGGCAAGGTGGTGTGGGCCGGAGTGGTCATGGGTCTGGCCATCTCGGCCCGCAGCTACCCATTGGTCCTGATGGTCGCCATCGGCCTGCTCGCCGTGCGCTCGGGCAGGGTGCCGGCCTGGGGACGGCTGGCCGCAACGGCTCTGGCCACCTGGGTGGCGGTGAGCCTGCCCTGGCTGGTGACCAACGCCGACGCACTGCTCTCGGTCTACCGGAGCTGGTGGCGCGCAGGCGCGAGCTATGGCTCGATGTGGATCGTGCCCTCGTTGCTTGGGCGCAGCCTGAGCGCGGGTTCCGTGACGGCCCTCGTCGTCGTGGGCTGGCTGGTCGCCCTGGCGGTGGGCGCGGCCTTCGCCCTCAGCCTGGAGCGGCGGCCGTCGGTTGCCGAGGTGTCGCTGGTGATGCTGGTGATCGTCCTGGTGACCGGCAAGTCGGTGCCCGTCCAGGCTGGGCTGTGGCTGCTTCCGCTCATCGCCCTCGTCGGCCTGCAGTGGCGTGACCACCTCATCTGGGCCGGCTTCGAGGCGACGTACTTCGTGTCCGTGTGGCTGTACATCGCGGGGCTCAGCAAGCCCGACCGTGGTCTGCCCGCTCGCGGTTACACGGTGCTCCTCGGGTTCCGCGTTGCCGCAATGCTGTTCGTGCTCGTGCAGGTATGGCGGGTGGCCCGCCGCCGCGAGCCGGTCGCCCCGGTTGAGCCGGGAGACGGTGAGGCCGTGGAGGTCCCGGACCCTGTCGACGGACAGGCCGTGGAGATCCCGGACCGTGTCGACGAGCTCGACCCGCTGGCCGGTCCGATGGCCGGTGCGCCGGATGCGGTGCTGGTCCGCTTCGGCTGAGACGTCGCGCGGCTGCGCCCGTCATCCACAGGGCGGCCCTGCGATTTCAGGCGCGGGCCTAGTTGCCGGTACCCTCGGGGAGTTCGCCTCGGCATACCTCACCTCGTCGGCCCCGACCTCCTGTCGGTGGCTCCTGACATGGTGTTCGAGGTGGGACGCTGCAACCCTCCTGTCACGGAAGGACCGTGACCGCTCTAGACCGAAGGAGGTGGGTTATCAGCATGCGTCAGTACGAACTCATGATCATCCTCGACCCCGATCTCGAGGAACGAACCATCTCGCCCTCACTGGACAAGTTCCTGTCCGTCGTCACCAAAGACGGCGGCACCGTGGACAACATCGACCTGTGGGGCAAACGCCGACTGGCCTACGACATCAAGAAGAAGTCCGAGGGCATCTACGCCGTCGTCAACTTCAGCGCGGAGTCGGCCACGGCAAAGGAACTGGACCGTCAGCTCGGCCTGAACGAGTCCATCTTGCGGACCAAGCTCCTGCGCCCCGGCGCCTGATCTTCCGAATCCAGAGGACTCCAATATGGCTGGCGACACCGTCATCACGATCATCGGCAATCTCACGGCCGACCCAGAGCTGCGGTTCACCCCTTCAGGTGCTGCCGTCGCCAACTTCACCGTTGCCTCGACGCCGCGTCAGTTCGACCGGACGAGCAACGAGTGGAAGGACGGCGAGACCCTGTTCATGCGTTGTTCGGTGTGGCGTGACGCGGCAGAGAATGTCGCCGAGTCGCTACAGCGCGGCGCGCGGGTGCTTGTCTCGGGCCGACTGAAGTCTCGCTCCTACGAGACCAAGGAGGGCGAGAAGCGCACCGTCATCGAGATGGACGTCGATGAGGTCGGCCCGTCCCTGAAGTACGCCACCGCCAAGGTCAACCGCACCCAGCGGGGCACCGGAGCCGGCGGCTTCAACGGCGGCGGT
>JANOHS010000103.1:0-2061 GCA_031406655.1 Micrococcales bacterium | reverse complement strand
GCGTGACCTGCCGGCGCCGCTGCTGCTGATCGTCGTCGGGGTCGGCGCCAGCTTCCTTCCGTTCGTGCCACAGGTCAGGCTCGATCCCGAGCTGGTCCTGGTCGGGCTGTTGCCGCCTCTGCTGTATGCCACTGCCATCCGCAGCTCGCTGGTCGACTTCAAGGCCAACCGCCGGGCGATCGGCATGCTCTCGATCGGGCTGGTCGCGTTCACCGCCCTGGGCATCGGAGCGGTGACCTGGTGGCTGCTGCCGGTGCCCTTCGCCGTGGCGGTGGCGTTCGGCGCGGTGGTCGCGCCTCCAGATGCGGTCTCGGCAACGGCAGTTGCCCGCCGGATCGGGCTTCCACGACGCATCGTCACCATCCTCGAGGGTGAGTCGCTGCTCAACGACGCGACCGCTCTGGTCCTCCTGAGCACCGCCGTCGCAGCCCTCTCGGGGGCCGTGTCGTTCGGCAGCATCGGCCTCGACTTCGTCCAGGCGTCCGTGGGCGGGGTGATCGTCGGGCTCGCGACGGCGTTGCTGGTCGGCTGGCTCCGCAAGCAGGTGAGCGACCCGGCGCTGGACACCTCGCTGTCGTTCATGACTCCGTACGCGGCGTACCTGCCCGCCGAGGCCATCCACGGCTCCGGAGTCGTCGCCGTCGTGGTCACGGGGCTGGTGCTGGCCCACCGCGCGACGGTGCTGCAGTCTGCCTCCTCCCGGCTGAGCGAACGGGTCAACTGGTCGGCGATCTCGTTCCTGCTCGAGAACACCGTCTTCCTGCTGATCGGGCTGCAGGCCCGCGCGATCATCGACAACGTCCGTGCGTCGACCCTTTCGCCCGCACGAATCCTGGTCTTCTGTGCTGCCGTGCTGGTCGCGGTCATCCTGCTGCGCCCGCTGTGGGTGTTCCCGGTGCGCTACCTGATCATCCGCCCGGGCCCCGACCGGATGGGCCGGTCTGCACGCTGGACGCACACCGCGATCCTGTCCTGGGCCGGTATGCGCGGCGTGGTCACCCTCGCGGCTGCGTTCGTCCTGCCCACCAACACGCCGCATCGAGACGTGCTGGTGCTGGCGGCCATGGTCGTCACGGCGGGAACCCTTCTGCTGCAGGGGATCTCGTTGCCCTGGCTGGCCCGCCGGCTGGGCGTGCGCGGGCCCGACCCACGCGAGGACATCCTTCAGGAGGCCACCGTGCTCCAGGCCTCGGTGGCCGCGGGGCTGGCCGAGCTCGCACGGGCGGCGCCCGGCCTCGAGTCGTCCATCACCGAGGCGTTGCGCTCGCGTGCCCAGAAGCGCGCCGACATCGCCTGGGAGCGCCTCGGCCACGCGGACCCCGGCACCGAGACCCCGACGGCGACCTGGCGAAGGTTGCGGCTGCAGATGCTGGCGGCCGAGCGCGCCGCCGTGCTGGAGATACGTGACGCCGGGCAGGCCGACCACGAGGTGCTCCAGAGCGTCCTGTCCGCGCTCGACCTCGAGGAGTCGATGCTCGACGGGGTGGCCGCCCCCGAGGAAGATCCGCGCGACGGCTGGCTGCTGGGCACGGAGCCCCGGGACGGCGGTTGCGAGCACCTGACAGCGGCGCCGCTCGTCCAGGCGCCTGCCGGCCGGCGGGTCTGCCAGGAGTGCGAGCGGGAGGGCCTGGTCTGGGTGCATCTGCGACTCTGCCTGCGCTGCGGCAACGTCGGCTGCTGCAGCTCGTCGCCCGGCAACCACGCAGAGAAGCACTTCCGTGAGGTGGGCCATCCGGTGATGCGCAGCTTCGAACCCGGCGAGGCGTGGCGCTGGTGCTACGTGGACGACCTGCTCGGATAGCCTGCGCGCATGGTCACTTCCGCCGTACCCCTCGTGCTCGGCTCCGCCTCCCCCGCACGCCTGGCGACGCTGCAGCGGGCCGGCGTGACGCCGTACGTCCTGGTCAGCGACATCGACGAGGACTCGGTCGTGGCACAGGCTCTCCGGGCGTTCGGCGAGCTCGAGCCCCGTGACGTCGCCCTCCTCCTTGCCCGCGCCAAGTGCGAGGCCGTGACAGGTCGCCTCGCCGGCGACTCCTGCCCCGAGGACGCGCCCGTCGG
>JANOHS010000046.1:0-1662 GCA_031406655.1 Micrococcales bacterium | reverse complement strand
GAACTCCTCCATCCGCAGCAGCTTGTCGGTCTCGCCTTCCAGCAGACGGCCCGCGGGGATCCCGGTCCAGGCGCTGATGACGTCGGCGATGTCGTCGGGACCGACCTCCTCCTTGACCATCGGCGCGTCACCACCGGCCGTTGAGGATGACGCCTCGGCCGCCTGCGCCTGTGCCAGATCCTTTTCCAGAGAAGGGATCTGGCCGTACAGCAGCCTGGACGCCGCCGCCAGGTCGCCGTCGCGCTGCATCCGCTCGGCCTGCCCACGCAGCACGTCGATCTCCGCCTTGAGATCTCCGACCCGGTTGAGGCCCGCCTTCTCCTGCTCCCAGCGCGCAGTCAGTGCGGCCAGCTGCTCGGACCGGTCGGCCAGATCGCGCCGCAGTCGCTCGAGCCGCTCCCGCGACGCATCGTCGGACTCGTGCTCCAGGGCCAGCTCCTCCATCTTGAGGCGGTCGACCGAGCGTCGGAGCTCATCGATCTCGACGGGCGAGGAGTCGATCTCCATGCGCAGCCGTGAGGCGGACTCGTCGATGAGGTCGATCGCCTTGTCCGGCAGCTGGCGTCCGCTGATGTAACGGTCGGACAGCGTTGCCGCCGCCACGAGGGCGCTGTCGGCGATGGCCACCTTGTGATGGGCCTCGTAGCGCTCCTTGAGACCGCGCAGGATGCCGATGGTGTCCTCGACGCTCGGCTCACCGACGAACACCTGCTGGAAGCGGCGCTCGAGGGCCGGGTCCTTCTCGATGTGCTTGCGGTACTCGTCCAGGGTCGTGGCCCCGACCATCCGCAGCTCGCCGCGGGCAAGCATCGGCTTGAGCATGTTGCCTGCGTCCATCGAGCCCTCGGCGGCGCCCGCGCCGACCACCGTGTGGAGCTCGTCGATGAAGGTGACGACCTGGCCCTCGGAACCCTTGATCTCCTCCAGCACGGCCTTGAGCCGCTCCTCGAACTCGCCGCGGTACTTCGCGCCCGCCACCATGGCGGCCAGGTCGAGACTGACGAGACGCTTGCCCTTCAAGGACTCCGGGACGTCGTCGTTGACGATCCGCTGTGCGAGGCCCTCGACCACGGCCGTCTTGCCGACGCCCGGGTCGCCGATCAGGACGGGGTTGTTCTTCGTCCGTCGCGACAGCACCTGCACGACGCGGCGGATCTCCGCGTCGCGGCCGATGACCGGGTCGAGCTTGCCCTCGCGGGCGGCCTCGGTCAGGTCGGTGCCGTACTTGGCCAGCGCGTCAAACGTCGCTTCGGGGTCCTCGGTCGTGACCTTGGCGCCCCGGCGCAGCGTGGGGATCTCGCCGGCGACAGCCTCACCGTCGATCCCGAAGTCACCAGTACGGGCCAGTGCGACCAGGAGGTGGTCGGTCGATATGTAGCTGTCGCCCATCGACTCCATGATCTGGCGTGCCTGCTCGAGCACGGCCAGGCTCGCGCGCGACAGACCCGGAGCGGTGACCGAGGAGCCGCTGACCTTGGGCACGCGGGCGAGTATGGCGGTCGCCGCCCTTGTCGCGGTGGCTGCCGACGAGCCGGTGGCCTCGAGGAGGGGGCCGGTGCTGGTATCGGTCTGACGGGCCAGCGCGAGCAGGATGTGGGCCGGCTCGACATGGGGGTGGCCCGACGCCACGGCATCACGGACTGCTGCCGAGAGTGCCTCTTG
>JANOHS010000037.1:0-3615 GCA_031406655.1 Micrococcales bacterium | reverse complement strand
CAGTCGACGCACTCGTCAGGGTGGATGTAGAGCGTGCGCTCACCCTCGTAGATGCAGTCGACCGGACACTCCTCGATGCATGCCTTGTCCTTGACGTCGACACACGGCTGAGCGATCACGTAGGTCATGTTGAGGGGTCCTCCTGAGGCGGGACGTGGGGTACAACACCTAGTATGCCGAGTCCGCCGACCGGGCAGGTACCCGGGTCTGGCAACAATGTGAGAAATGCCCCGACGAAAGGGAGCCGAAGCCCGCGATGACCGACCCAGACCCCGTCGAAGGACTGCGACCTGGCATGCGTGCGGTGGTGCGCCGCCGCATCGAGGGCGGCGTCACCGACGCGCTGGGCGAGGTCGAGGCGCTGGATGCCGACAGCGTCTCCATCCGGACCCGGCTCGGTCTGGTGGTCATCGAGCGGGCCCTCGTCGTGGCGGCCAAGGAGGTCCCGCCCAGGACGCCGCGTCGAGGCGCCCACCACCTGGCCATCTCGATGGACGACCTGGAGCAGGTCATGGTTGACGGGTGGCAGCCGGTCGAACGGGCCCAGCTCGGGGACTGGCTCCTCCGCGCCGCGGCCGGGTTCACCGGGCGAGCCAATTCGGTTCTGCCACTTGGCAATCCGGGCTTGCCGCTATCCGCAGCCGTCGACCGCTGCGAGAGCTGGTATGACGAGCGAGGGCTTCGACGCCTCTTCGCCCTGTTCGGGCCGGCGGGGTTCGGGGTGGACGACGACCCGCTGGGCCGCGAGCTGCTGGGGCGCGGCTACGAGCCCTTCAGCAGCACGGCCGTCCTGACCACTGCGACCGCGGCGCTGCCTCCAGAGACGCCTCGTGGCAACGGAGCCCGCGTGCGGCTCGATGCCTTCCTCTCGCCGAAGTGGTGGGACGCCTGGGCCGCCTTGGATGGCCGGACCGGCCACGCTGATGCCGCGTCCTCCGCGGCCCGGAGCGTGCTGACCGGTTCACCGGACCAGCTGTTCGCCTCGCTGGAGATCGACGGTGCGCTCATCGGCGTCGCCCGGGTCGCCTTCGCACCCGCCTGGGCCGGGGTGTTCGCGCTCCACGTGGCGCCGGAGCATCGGCGATCCGGGGTCGCCATGCAGCTGATGGGCGCGCTGGCGGACGCGACGCGGGCACGCGGCATACGGTCCATGTATCTGCAGGTGTTCCGGGCGAGCGAGCCGGCGCTGAGCCTCTACGACCGGCTCGGCTTCAGCCTCCACCACGAGTACCGCTACATGGGCGGGTGACCACTAGCCCGCTTCCGCGTGGGTGCACTGCACGCTGTCCTCGGGTATGTAGTGGGTGTTGAAGGTCGAGCTCCTGACCTGCACCCCGTTCTTCTTGAAGATCCGCGTCACCGTCACGTCGAAGCCGGGCGTGGGCGACTGCGGAACACAGCTGGCGCGAGCGTCCACGATCTTCTTGGGCTGCACCACATTTCGTCTGGGGCCCTTGACGGCCTCGATGTCCCACGTCTTCGTGCCGTAGAACGTCACGGTGAGGTCGCCGCCGCTCACGAACGCCGTGACCAGGATCCCGAACCCGGTGTCGTTGGTCCATTTCTGGTCGACGTCGGGCCACGAGACCGTGGCTTCACGACCCTCCGGGTAGCGCGAGATGTAGAACGAGTGCGGGGTGTACTGCTCGATCCTCACACCAGAGAAGAAGGCTGCGTTGAAGGTCGTCGTCGAGACCTGCGAGACCCCACCGCCGTAGTCCTTCACCAGGCGGCCGGCGTTGATGACCGGCGCCTGCTGGTAGCCCCTGGCCGGGGTCCGTTGCCCCAGAGTGGCATTGAGGCTGAACTGCTCTCCGGGGCGGACGATGGTGCCGTTCAAGGTCGTGACTGCGATCTTGATGTTGTTGACGCGTGGCGGGTTGAAGGAGAAGTGCGTGGTGAAGGTCGAGATCTCCTCCTTGATGCCCCAGCCCCGTGCCAGAGCGGTGGTCACCTTGGGCTGGACCGGGGCCAGGGTGATCGCGGCGGTTCGCCCGGGCGAGGTCAGCGCGGCCAGGAACGAGCCGGGGGCGGTCGGCTCGTCCAGTCTGGTCCCCACGACGGCGGGCACGACCTGCGGTGCGCCTGCGACCAGCCGCACGGTCGCGTCGACCGGCGAGCGCTCGATGTCGGGGTCGGCCGCCCGGATCGCAGCCAGGAGCAGCGGGGCGTCGATGGTGGGCCGGAGCGTCCCGGTGCCGTCAGGGATCAGCGAGACCGCAGGGGCGAAGCGCACGGGTTGGAGCGAGACCGTGGTCCGCCCCGCAACCACCTTGACCGGCCCCGACATGGCTGGAACTGCGAACTCCCTTGCGGCGCGCTTGATCTCGTCCGCTGACACCTTGGGTTCGGTGCGGTTGACCACGGCCTTCACGACCTGTTGGCGCGGCCAGGCCGCCGTCACGGCATCGGTGGTCGCAGGGACGTTGACCGCCTGTCCGGCCGCGGAGACCACTGTGGTGGCCCTGCCACCGGTGAACGTGACCGAGCCCTCCTGGACGGGGGAGTCGACGGCCCGGGCTGCCTCGGTCACGGCGGCCGTGAGCTTCGCGCGGTCGACCCGGATCTTGAGAGGTTGGTCCTCCCCCCCGGTCAGGTGTGCCCACAGCTTGACCGGGTTCAGCGTGAACCCGCTCAGATCCGCCAGCGTGGCCTGGACATCAATCTCGATACCCGCGGTTCCCGGGTCGATGTCGACAGTTCGAGAGGGCGCTTCGAGGTGGACGGGCCGTGACGCCCTGGCTGCGAGAACACGCTGAAGCGTGACGGTGGCTTCGCCGGGCGACATTCCGCCGATCGCGACGCCGTCGACCGTGGTGCTGGTCGGCACATGGCGACTCACGAAGAGCGCCAGCCCGGCGTACGCCCCTCCCAGCACGACCACTGCGACCAGCAGGCGCAGGAACACCCGGCCGGCTTGCGTGTGCTCCACCGATGTTCCTTTCGTCATCAAGCCAAGTTCACGTACCGTCCGCGGTAGTACAACAGAGCCTCGCCGGGAAGAGCCACCGTCGTTACCGAAACGACTTCTCCCACCACAATGCTGTGGTCGCCGGCGGGGTGCACCGATGTGGTGCGGCACTCGAAGGTGGACAGGGCTCCGTCAAGCAGCGCCACCCCGGTCTGCGAGCCGGGATGGTGCGCGATGCGGTCGAGCTGACCGTGCAGCGGCCGCCCGCGCGTGGCCAGCCAGTCAGCCACGGGCCTGTCGTGAGAGCCCAGGATGCTGATCCCCCAGATCCCTGCTTCGACCACGGCGTCGTGGAAGCGCGCCTCACGCTCGACGCAGACGAGCAGGAGCATCGGCTCGAGCGACACCGAGGTCAGCGCGCTGGCCGTCATCGCATGGTCGAGGTCGCTTGTCCGTGTGGTGACCACCGTGACACCGGTTGCGAAGCGGCCCATGGCCCTTCGGAAGTGGTCGACGTCCGGGATGCTCTGGCTCATCGGTGATCCCCGGAGTCGCTCAGCAGGCCGGTATGCCGTGGCGCGTCGTGCGCCGCCGGCACGAGGTCGCCGACCACGGGGTCGAAACGGGCAAAGCCCTCACGGCCGGAGAGTCGGCCAGCGATGCGGTTGGACAACGCGTAGTAGCCGTCGTGGACGACGACCTGT
>JANOHS010000577.1:0-3018 GCA_031406655.1 Micrococcales bacterium | reverse complement strand
CCCTGCCGAACCAGGAATGCACCGCGGTGGAGGCTCTGGTGCGCTGGCAGCACCCCGAGCTCGGCCTGCTCCTGCCCGACTCCTTCATCGGGGTTGCGGAGCGGATCGGCGCCATCGGCGACATCGGCTCCTTCGTGTTGCGGCGGGCCTGTGCCGACGCGGCCATCTGGAACGAGACCCATCCCAGCACCAGACTGGCCATCCACGTCAACGTCTCCGCTCTCCAGCTCGACGACGCCGGTTTCACCGGCACCGTGACCCGAGCCCTTCACGACTTCAGCCTGGCCGCGGACCAGCTCGTGCTGGAGGTCACCGAGAGCATCGTCATCTCCTCGCAGGTGGCCATCGACCGCCTCAACACCCTGGCAGCCCTGGGCGTCACGATCGCCATCGACGACTTCGGTACCGGCTACTCGGCGCTGACGACCCTGCGAACCCTGCCGGCGCAGATCGTGAAGATCGACAAGTCGTTCGTCGACGGCAGCACGGATAACTCGCAGGACCGGGCCGTCATCGAGGCCGTGGTGAAGATGGCGACCCAGATGGGGATGCGGACCATCGCCGAGGGGGTCGAAAGGCTCAAGCAGCAGACGTTCCTGGAGGCAATCGGCGCGGACGCCGTCCAGGGCTACCTCTACCTGCGTCCGACCACGGCGGAGAAGTTCGGTGCCTGGCTTGGTCCGCATCTCGCCGGCCTGAGCCAAGGCCGACCGGACGACGACGTCGTCATCGCGTTCACGCCGCGACTCAGCGTCTGAGCGTCTGAGCGCCTCCCCACACCGGATTGCTGCTCGAGGCGTCCCACGGGCGTTCGGATGGCCTCCATACCTTCTCCATCCCAGCAGCATCGGTCCTCCCGACCCCCCTACCAACCTGACCTGGTGAAGAAGCATCCCGGCGAGCTTGCCGCCCGCCCCACCAGGAGGAGACGTCGATGACCGTGCCAGGCGAGACAACAGAAGGCAACCCGGCCGGCGGCGCCCGGACCCATGTTCCGCGTCGCCCGACCTCCTGGGGGCGCAAGGTCCGGTGGACCCGGCACGCGGTCCAGGGTGCGCTGGTCGCCATCGTGGCCTGGCAGGCAGTGGGCCACGTGACGTCCGGCGGAGAGTCCGCCGAGGCGTGGTGCCCGCTGGGAGGTTTCGAGACCCTCTGGACCCTGGTGACCACCGGGCGGACGGTGGCCCACGTGCACACCTCAAGCTTGGTGCTGTCCGTCGCGGTGGTGGTGCTGGCCTTCGCGGGGCGTGGCTTCTTCTGCGGGTGGCTCTGTCCGCTCGGCACGCTTCAGGAGCTGGTGCATGCCGCCGGGCGCCTCGTCACCGACCGGGTGCCGCCGCTGCGACGACTGCGCCGCAGGCTGGAGCGCAGCGCCGGCGCCGAGCGCTGGCGCCGGATCGACCGGGTCCTGCGCTGGGGCCGCTGGCTGGTGCTGGCGTGGGCCATCATCGGCGCGGCGGTGACGGGGGCGATGGTCTTCCGGGAGGCCGACCCGTGGATCGCGCTCCTCTCGGTGGCCGAGTTCGAGCTCAGCCTGACGTTCGTCGTACTGCTGGCCACTGTCGTGCTGGCGCTCTTCATCGAGCGGCCGTTCTGCCGCTACGCGTGCCCACTGGGGGCGATCCAGTCACTGGCCGGGAGGTTCAGCCCGATCGCCGTCCAGCGTGACGCCCCCGCCTGCATCGACTGCGACCTCTGCAACCAGGCCTGCCCGATGGCGATCCCGGTAAACACCCGAACCCGGGTCACCGACACCTCGTGCACCGGCTGCCTCGAGTGCGTCGGCGCCTGCCCCAGCCAGAACGGCCTGACCGTGACTCTGGCCTTGCCCGTCTTCCGCGTTCACGCCGAGACACCGCCCGCCCCCGGGCCTGGACGACGGGTCGACACCGCATTGGAGCTGACGAGATGAGGAGCCCACTACTGGCCAGCCACCGCGAGGCCATGGCGGCGCCCCCGCAGGAGCTCGCCATCCCGCGCAGGCGGCACCCGGTGCCGACGCACACCCGGCTGCGCACCCTCCGCATACCGATCGTCATGTATGTCGCCGCACTGCTCCTGGTCCCGGGCCTCGTGGTGGGCGGGTTCATGGCCGCCGGGGTGTGGGCCACCACAGGGACGCCCGCCATAGCCCGGGCGGGCACGCCGACGGAGGAGGGCGGCACCGGCGAGGCGGTTGCTGCAGATCCGGCCGATCTCAAGGGGTCGATGACGGTGCAGCAGGTGGTCGATGCCTTCCCGCCGATCACTGCCGCGCAGGTCACCGCCGCGTTCGGGGCCCCGCTGGACACGCCCACCTCCACCCGGTTGAGTGCGATGGTGGAGGGCGGCAACGGCATGGACATCCCCGACATGCGCCTCTGGCTGGCGGAACACACCGCCAAGTAGCGCCCCCCCCCGGCCTTTCTTCATCGTTTCTCTATGGTTCCTCGCCATCAGCGCAGCATCTGGGCGCGACGCTGGAGGTATCCCGGAGGAACCGGGCAGACCGAAGGAGGAGTTCCCGTGATGGGTTGGAATGGCAATGGGATGGGTTCACTCGGATGGCTTGGAATGGGTGTGTTCTGGTTCGTCCTGCTCGGGCTGATCGTGTGGTTGGTCGTGCGGCTGCTACCCGGCAGCAGCGATGGGAGCACCCGCTCCTCCGGTGAGTCGGCCTTGGAGACCCTTGACCGCCGGATGGCCAACGGCGATCTCGACACGGAGGCCTGGCAGGCCCAACGGGCCGCGCTCACGGGCGCCCAGCGCGACCGGAGATGACCCCCATGGGACGTCCCGCTCTGGTGGGGGCCTTGGCAGCGGCGGTGATCACTCTGATCGCGTCCGCGGCAATGGCGCTCGGCTCCCTCGGGGGTTCTTCCACCCTGCCGACCGGAGGTCTGAACCAGGGCCAATGGGGAGGCATGATGGGCGGCCAGGGCCAGGACCAAGGAATGATGGGCGGCCAGGGCCAGGGCCAAGGAATGATGGGCGGCCAGGGCCAGGGCCAAGGAATGATGGGCGGCCAGGGCCAGGGCC
>JANOHS010000571.1:0-2220 GCA_031406655.1 Micrococcales bacterium | reverse complement strand
TCGACGTACCGTGACTTGCAGGTGTAGCAGGAGCGAGGTTGCAGGAGCCTCCCGGCCAGCGCGCCGGTGGCGTTCGACACCAGCTGCAGGCCCTGGGTCTCGTCGTCGATCCGCTCGGGGGCGCCGGTGGCGGTCAGCGCGGTGATGGCGCGGTCGTTGGCCAGTACCTTGTCGCGGCGCTCGGCGCGACGAGCCAGCTTGACCCCCTTGTAGATCCGCGCGGTGGCTCGCCTGATGGCCACGGCGTCAGGGTGCTCGGTGGGCAGGTCTCCGGCCTGGGCCAGGACGCGAAGGCAGAGCTCCAGATCGGCCGCCCGTATTGCGGGGTGCTCAGTCCCGAGCTGCCCGTCGTCCGGCGCCGGGGTCGGCTGGCCCACCCTCGTCACGGGAGGCTGGTCGTCGTCGGCGGGCACCCCGAAATCGTACGCGGGCCTGCTGGCCCCTCTTCACATCGAAGTTTGAAGCACGGAAGGGACGCGGGCCGCTGGCCCTGCTCGCAGGCTCCCTTGATGGGCTAGGCGGCCCCCATCCCTCCCGCGCCCGAGTGCCTAGTCGAACCAGGGGCCACTTCCGCCAACCCGGGTGACGGCGATGTGAGTCACGAAGCCCGGCGGCGGATCGGGCATGGGGGGAAACGCGGTCCCCGGTCCGACATACGTCTGGGCCAGCTCGTGCAGCAGCTGCGGGGCACCGCCCGGCGTGATCCGGGCCCGACCGTGGACCACGAGGTAGTTGCGCATCCCGATGGCGTTGGCGCCCTCGGTCTCGAACGAGAGCACCACCCTGGGGTCACGGCGGATGTTCGCCAGCTTCCTCTGGCGACCGTCCAGGTGGGCCGATACCAGCTCGTCACCATCCAGACCAACCCACACGACTGAGACCTGGGATGACCCGTCCGCGTTGATGGTCACCAGATGCGCGAGCGCGTCGGACTCGATCACCCGCCGGGCAGCGGCGTTGAGCATGGCTGGGGCGCGCCCTTCTCGCGAGCTAGGGGCGCGGGTGCTTGCCGTCCTTGGCTGCGGGTTCAGCACCTTCGGCGCCGTCCAGGGCGTCCGGCTCCTTCGTGTCCAGAGCCTCGATGCTCGCCGGCTCCACATCCAGGTCCGCCGCTGCGGTCTCAGCCGCCATGTCGGCAGGGTCGGTGACGTCCGTGACGTCGTCGACCGACTTGACGCTGGAGTGCCGGCCGGTTGACGGCGCAACATAGGGGTCGCCGACCGGGGTGGCCCAGGGGTCGTCCTTGGGCGCTGACCGCTTCATGAACGCGGCGACGCCCGCGGCCGCGGCGGCGAAGAGGCCCAGGACGAGCATCACCCGGCCCTTCTTCTTGCGCCTGGGGGCCGCGGAGGCGTCACCGGAGAGGACGGCGGCGGCGCCGGTGCCGCGGGATACGGCCTCGTCCTTTGCTGCCGCGCTGGCGGCCGAGAAGGCAACGATCGCCTCGCTCAGGCGGGGAAGCAGCTCGTCAACGATCTTGTCCCGAGCGGTGTCGACCTTCGGCGCGAGGCCGCTGACCACGGACTCCAGCTTGGGGGCCGCGACCTCGATGCCGTGCTCGACCCGCGGTTTCGCCCACTGGCGGGCAGCCTCGACTCGTGGCTGGCCCCACTCCATCGCACTGCCGGCGGCCTGGCCGACAGCAGGCGCAACGCGCTCGCGCAACTGCTCGGCGACGGTGGCAGCGCTGGTCGCAAGTGACGCTGACTGGTCCTGCAGCTGCTCTTTCCGGCTCTTGCTGTGGAACACGAGGTCCTCCAAGGGGTGATCGCGGTCTGCTGCACCATCCTGCCCTGTCCCGCAGGGCCCTGACCACCCCGTCCCCGGCCGGGACCACGTTGGCACCGCTTGCCCTCACCGACAGGGCCCCACCCCGCATGAAAGGATGGCGCCATGAACGTCACCCTTCACACCAGCCTCGGCGACATCAACATCACGATGTTTCCTGACCACGCCCCCAAGACTGTCGCGAACTTCGTCGGACTCGCCAGGGGAACCTTGGACTACAAGGACGACGCCGGCCGGACCAGCCCGACGCCCTACTACGACGGCCTGGGCTTCCACCGCGTCATCTCCGGCTTCATGATCCAGGGCGGGTGCCCCCAGGGCACCGGCATGGGCGGTCCGGGCTTCGCCTTCAACGACGAGATCAGCCCCGACAAGAACTTCAGCAAGCCCTACATCCTGGCCATGGCCAACGCCGGTACCCGCGGCGGTAAG
>JANOHS010000553.1:0-1947 GCA_031406655.1 Micrococcales bacterium | reverse complement strand
GAAGTGGGGCAGGATCGAGGGACCAACCCCACGCAGCCACGGAGAGACCTTTGAGCCTGATGGGCGCCTCGCGCGATGGATTCGTGCAAGATCAGGGGATGCAGGAGTCTCCCAACATCGACCGGGCTGGTCTCGAGCTCGTGACCGAGGTATCGGCGAAGATCCGCCGCGCCATGGCGACCGTGATCGAGGGCAAGCCGGATGTCATCAGCACCGCGATCACCGTGCTGCTGGCGGAGGGACACCTCCTGATCGAGGACGTCCCGGGGGTCGGCAAGACGATGCTGGCCAAGGCACTGGCCAAGTCCATCGACTGCTCGGTCCGTCGGGTGCAGTTCACCCCGGACCTCCTGCCCAGCGACATCACCGGGGTCAGCGTCTTCAACCAGGACCTGCGCGACTTCGAGTTCCGGCAGGGCGCGATCTTTGCCAACGTCGTGGTCGGTGACGAGATCAACCGCGCCTCGCCCAAGACCCAGTCGGCGCTGCTGGAATGCATGGAGGAGGGCCAGGTCACCGTTGACGGGCAGACCTATCGGCTGCACAAGCCCTTCATCGTGATGGCCACCCAGAACCCGATCGAGATGGAGGGCACCTACCCGCTGCCCGAGGCCCAGCGCGACCGCTTCATGGCGCGTATCTCGATGGGCTACCCCTCGGGGGCTGCCGAGGTGGCGATGCTAGACAGCCACGGCGGTGCGTTCCCGCTGGAGGCGATGGCCTCGGTGACCGACGGCGATACTGTCGCCAAGCTCATCGAGACCGTGCGGACGCTGCACACCAGCGCAGCCATCAAGCAGTACGTCGTGGACCTGACCACTGCGACGCGCAGCACGCCGGCGCTGCGCCTCGGGGCATCACCGCGCGCCAGCCTGCACCTGCTTCGTGCCTCCCGGGCCTACGCAGCGCTCGCCGGGCGCGATCATGTGCTTCCCGACGACGTACAGGCGCTCGTCGTGCCCGTGCTGGCCCACCGGATGATCGCGGCCGGCGAGACCCAGGTCGCCCGCCGCACCAGCGCCGATGTCCTGAACGAGATCGTACGACGTGTCCCCGTACCGTCGTCGGCGCGCTGAACGGCATACGGGCAGAGGTCGCTCCAGATGATGACCCGCATCCGAGACATCCTGACCACCCGCGGTCGCGCCTTCGTGGCAGCCGGCCTGACCCTGGTTCTCGGCGGGCTCCTGCTGGGTTTCACCGACATCACCCGGGTCGGAGTCTTCCTTGCCGTGCTACCGGTGCTGGCCGCCATCTCAACCAGGCGTGGGAACAACAGCTTCGTGGTCACTCGCACCGTCCACCCGGTCCGGCTCGTCGTTGACCAGAGCGCCATCGTCGCAGTCGTCTTCGAGAACGCCACCGGTTTGCGCACCCAGCAGCAGCTCGCCGAGGAACGAGTCGACGTCGTGCTCGGCGACCGACCGCGATTTGTCCTGCCGCCCATGGAAGCCGGTGAGATCCGCGAGGTGGGCTACCAGATCCGTTCGCACACAAGGGGACGCCACCAGCTCGGACCCCTGACGTTGCGGGTGCGGGATCCGTTCGGCCTGGCCACCATCGCATCGCTGGTGCCCGGCACCACCGAGGTTCTGGTCCTCCCCCGCATCGAGGTCCTCGGCAGCGGGCGGCCTCGGGGGGACGGTTTCGGCGCGGAGGGAGCCATCCCCCATATGGTCGCCCTTCACGGTGAGGACGACGCGGCCATCCGCAGCTACCGCGATGGCGATGACCTTCGACGCATCCACTGGCCGGCCACTGCCCACCGGTCCGAGCTGATGGTGCGCCAGGAGGATCGACCGGCCAGGCGCAGAGCCGTCATCGTGGTGGACTCGCGCGCGGCCGGACACCACGCCCCGGGGGCAACGGGATCGTTCGAATGGGCAGTCACCGCAGCGGCATCCATCGCCGCCCACCTGTCCGCAAACAGCTACGCCCTGCACCTGG
>JANOHS010000506.1:0-13552 GCA_031406655.1 Micrococcales bacterium | reverse complement strand
GTTTCGAGTGTGGGTTCGTGCACGGGGACCAGCGCGATCAGCTGTTCGCTCGGGTCGTTGGCGAGCGGCGCGAGTGCGACGGTCACGATTGTGGTGACTCCGACAGCGGCGGCGACGTTGTCGAACACGGCGACGGTGTCGACCACGACCGCGGACCCGACACCGGCGAACAACAGCTCGACGGCCAACACAACGGTGACCGCAACAACGACCCCGACGCCGACCCCGACCCCGACGCCAACAACGACGCCAACAACGACGCCAACAACGACGCCAACAACGACGCCGACGCCAACGCCAACGCCAACGCCGACCACGACGCCGACCACGACGCCGACGCCGACCACCACTGATGCACCCATAGTTGGCGGTGCGGGGGGTGAAGTCATTCCGGCAGGTGCTCCGAGTACAGGCGCCGGCGGAGCCTCAGCCTCCAGTGACGGCCTCTTGGTGGGCTTGGGCGGTCTGGCTCTGCTCTTGGCGGGTGCCGCGACAAGCCTGGCCATTCGCCTCCGCCGGTAGGCTGATATCAGCCGCGGACCACGCGGCTACCGGCGGGGCGGAAGGAGTGAGCAGTGTCGCCTCGCGTGTGGACAGTGGGTGTGACGCGAGGCGCTTCCGGGGCCGCGCTCGTGCTGCTCCTCATCGGCGCAGGGCTGATCGCCGTCGGCCTGCGCGGCCAGCAAACCGCGCCGTTCGGCCAGACTGCGACACCCCAGACTGCGACACCCCAGACTGCCGCGACATCCGCGGCCAGTGGCACCGGACCGACGCCGTCGGTGGCGCGCTCCGCAGCGGTAGCCCGTTCGGTGCCGGTGGCGTTGCGGATCCCGGCCATAGGTGTGGCAGTGTCGCTGTCCGAGCTCGGGCTCAACCCCGACAGAACCGTCCAGGTGCCCACCAACTTCCAGGAGCCAGGGTGGTTCCGCCTGGGTCCATCTCCCGGCCAGATGGGTTCGGCTGTCATCTTGGGGCACGTGGATGACCACACAGGCCCGGCAGTGTTCTTCCGTCTAGGGTCCCTGCGGGCAGGTGACAAGGTCGAGGTCAGCCTGGCGAACGGTATCGTCGCGCATTTCGTGGTCAAGACGGTCGCGACATACCCGAAGGAGCAGTTCCCGGCCCGGCAGGTGTACGCCTCCCACGGTTACAGCGCGCTTCAGCTGGTCACCTGCGGAGGTGAGTTCGACAGGAGCTCAGGCCACTACTTGTCCAACGTGGTCGCCTACACGTCCTTGGTGGCAACCACCTAGCCCTTGCCGGGGGTGCCCGACATCGACGGCGTGCGGCCAGCTGGCGGCCTCGACCGCCTGAACCGTTCGTCGCAGGATCGCGACGGTTCACCTCACCAGGTGGTGCCCGGTGTGGCTTGAGGCCTCAGGTGGGACGAGGATGCCGGTATGACGGACGGAAAGTACGCACTGGCCCATCGCCGCAGCATCGAGGACCCGGAGGGCTTCTGGGGAGAGGCGGCTCGTGGGATCGACTGGGTCACCGAACCCACGAAGGTGCTGGACGACTCCCGACCCCCGTTCTACCGGTGGTTCCAGGGAGGCCAGCTCAACACCTGCTTCAACGCCCTCGACCGTCACGTGATCGCGGGGCGGGGGGACCAACCGGCGCTGCACTACGACAGCCCGGTCACCGGGACCTCGCTGACGCTGACCTACGCCGAGCTGCTGGACCAGGTCTCTCGCTTCGGCGGCGCGCTGCAGTCGCTCGGGGTGGGCAAGGGCGACCGGGTGGTCATCTACATGCCGATGGTGCCCGAGGCCGCGGTGGCGATGCTGGCCTGCGCCAGGATCGGGGCCGTGCACTCGGTGGTGTTCGGCGGGTTCGCCTCCGGCGAGCTGGCGGCCCGGATCGAGGATGCCGAGCCGAAGATCATCATCACCGCCTCGTGCGGCATCGAGCCCTCGCGGGTGGTGGAGTACAAGCCGCTGCTGGATGCGGCCATCGAGCGTTCCACGCACAAGCCCGACCACTGCGTGGTGCTGCAGCGCAAGCAGGCCGTGGCATCCATGGGGGATCGGGACCTCGACTGGTCCACCCTGATGGATCCGGACCAGTTGACGAAGTCGGAGTGCGTCACGGTCGAGGCCACGGATCCGCTCTACATCCTCTACACATCGGGGACGACGGGCCGGCCGAAGGGCATCGTGCGCGACAACGGTGGCCATGCCGTGGCGTTGCACTGGTCGATGAGCAACGTCTACGGGCTCAAGCCGGGTGAGGTCTTCTGGGCAGCCAGTGACGTCGGCTGGGTGGTCGGCCACTCATACATCGTGTATGCCCCCTTGCTGGCGGGTTGCACCACCGTGCTCTATGAGGGCAAGCCGGTGGGCACACCGGATGCGGGAGCCTTGTGGCGGGTGGCCGCGCAGTACGGCGTCGCAGCGCTGTTCACGGCTCCGACCGCGATCCGGGCAGTCAAGAAGGAGGACCCTGAGGGCAAGCTCCTTGCCGGACACGACCTCTCGAAGCTGCGCACCCTGTTCCTGGCGGGGGAGCGCCTCGACCCGGACACCTACCACTGGGCAGGTGAGCGCCTCGGCATCCCGGTGGTCGACCACTGGTGGCAGACCGAGACCGGCTGGGCGATCGCGGCCAACTGCATCGGCCTGGAGCTTCTTCCGATCAAGGCGGGCTCACCGTCCGTGCCTGTCCCCGGCTACGACGTCCGGGTCCTTGACGAGCACGGAACCCAGGTCAAAGCCGGAGAGGAGGGTGCCATCTGCATCAAGCTCCCGATGCCGCCGGGCACCTTGCCCACGCTGTGGCAGGACGACGACCGCTATGTCTCGGGCTACCTCGCTGCGCACGACGGCTACTACCTGACCGGGGACGGCGGCTACTTCGACGATGACGGGTACCTCTATGTCATGGGTCGGACCGATGACGTGCTGAACGTGGCCGGGCACCGCCTGTCCACCGGGTCGCTCGAGGCCGCGCTGGCCGGTCACCCGTCCGTGGCCGAGTGCGCCGTGATCGGGGTGGCCGACCAGCTCAAGGGTCAGGTGCCCAGGGCACTCGTGGTCCTGAAGGCCGGCGTGGACGTCTCGGGCCCGGGTGGCCTGGAGGCGCTCCAGGCCGAGCTGGTCCAGCGGGTCCGGGACGAGGTCGGCGCGGTGGCGGCGCTTCATCTGGTTGACGTCGTCGTGGCGCTGCCCAAGACCCGCTCCGGCAAGATGCTGCGCAAGACCATGCGCCAGATCGCCGATGGTGGCACACCAGCGGTCCCCAGCACGATCGAGGACGCGTCGGTGCTGGAGGCTCTCCGACCTGTGCTCAGGAGAGGCCTGGTCTGAGGCTTGGCCCAAGACCTATCGGTCAAAGGTTTTTCCAAGGACGCCGGTCGATGATCACCCCGTGGGTTCAGCTCCCAGAGGATGGTCCGACTGATGTCTGTCGTAGAACCAACGCGTCCAGCAACCAACGCGACCCCGCCCTGGCGGTCAGTGCTCGGGTGGGAGATCTCCCGCCGGCAGCTCGGTGTGGTTGTGGGGGTCAGCACCGCCTCCATCGCCGTGGCGTGGGGCTATGGTGTCGCCGCCCGGGAGACGCCGGCCGCGAAGAGCTCCTTCTGGGCCGTTCGAGTCGTGCGTGCGGGCCGCGGGGCCAGGCTGACGGCCGACGGGTCACCCGCTTTCCACTCGGCGCTGGGGCCTGCCGTCTTCAGCGGACAGGCCGTCCGGGCGGCCAACAGCGCGATCG
Organism: Micrococcales bacterium; assembly: GCA_031406655.1. Lineage (GTDB taxonomy): Bacteria > Actinomycetota > Actinomycetes > Actinomycetales > Dermatophilaceae > UBA4719. Next base: position 9,838 of record JANOHS010000506.1, on the reverse strand, counting down.
GCGGCTTGCCGTCCGCGGCAACGGTCGGTGCGTTGAGCGCTCACGCGGACGGCCACGGCGGTAGCGACCCGGCCACCACTCCTTATCCCCAGCCGGTGAACCTCACCTGGGGAGACGTCGTGGTGATCGAGGTGGAAGCACGCAACATCGCCCCGGTTCCGTTGCTCTTCTCGCCGGGCCAGCTGCGGCTCAGGTTGGCCAACGGCCCGACCATCACGCCGCAGGACGCCAGCCGTGGTCCTCAACCGATCGCGGCGGGATCCGTGGATCGGCTGTGGGTCAGCTACCTGGCACCCTCGGATGCAGCCGACCTCTCGGTTGAGTTCACCGACCCGCGAGGCGATGGGCACATGGTGCTTGCCGTCCCCGGCCTCGTCACAGCAAAGGCGTAGCCATGGCGACCTTGGACATCTACATCAACGAAGGCTTCCTGCCGATGGTCGACGGCGCCCTCGTCTACCACCGGGGTTTCGGAGAACGTCCGACGCCGGTCTCCGACCCGGCCCCCAGCCTGGCCCTGAGCCCGCACGTGTTCACCGCAGCCGGCACCGTGGTCAAGAGCCGGCTCTACCCGTTGGAGGCTGTTCCGCCGCCCCACGGTCGACCGGTTCCGGCTTACTCGGATCCGGCCAACCCTGGGCAGTTCCTGGTCCGCCTCCGCTACTGGGCGAGCTACTTCCCGGAGCGCACCCTTGTCGCCGAAGCCGGCAGCGTCATCAGCCTGCGCGTTCACAACACCCTGGCGAAGGAGCACGAGCTGAGCTTCCTCGGCGCAGGACCGGGGGGCACCAACCGCAGCACGGGCAAGATAGCGCCGGGCCAGACGGCGCTGCTGGAGTTCGAGGCGCCGCCTGCCGGAACCTACGTCTACTGCGACCCCGGGAGCCGGCCGGACGATGCCTCCATGGACCCCGTGGAGCGGACCCTGGGTCTGGCAGGAGCACTCCTGGTGGCGGACCCACAGGCACCGTGGCAGATCGATGGCCTGGAGTTCGAGCGGCAGTGGCTGTGGATCTGCCACGCCGTGGATCCGGAGTGGGCCCGAATCGCCTCCCGGGGAGAAACCGTGGACCCGAAGGTCACACCGGCCTTTCCGCGGTACTTCACCCTCAACGGCCGCAGCGGCTTTCAGTCACTCGGCGTCTCCACCGACGAGGCCGCCAACCTGCTCCGTGAGGAAGACACCCTGCCGTCCGGGTCCTCGCGGCAGGTCGACATGCGTGATTTCAGCCAGCGCGTCACAGCCGATTCCGGGCGCACCGGACAGGTGATGCGGCTGGTCAACACCGGAGTGGTCTACCACCAGCTGCACTTCCATGGGAACCACCTCTGGACCGCCCGCCGCAACGGAAGGACGTTCCCGCGCACCGGCGGGTTCGTGGATGCGAACGGGGACGTGGTCCTGGCACACTGGGAAGACGTGGTGCAGCTGCATCCGCTGGACCGCAAGGACTGCGTCCTGCCGTTGAGGCGCCCCCCGGATGCCATCAACGCGGTCTGGGACGCACGGAGCACGGACTGGCACTACCCCATGCACTGCCATGCCGAACCCTCGCAGGTCGCCATGGGCGGCATGTACCCCGCGGGTCTGGTAGGGGACTGGATCCTCGCCGCACCTGCCAACGTTCCCCTGCCTCCCGATGCTGCACCTGTCGTTGCTCCGCCGCCCGCGCCCGACCCCACCACGAAGCCCAGGGCCAGGCGGCCACGATCGCGCGCGAAGGGACGGACACCATGAGCAAGCAGATCCACCACCTGTTCGCCAGCCAGGTTGACTTCAGCTCGAACCAGATCCACGAGGGCGAGCCCGTGACGGAGTTCCTCCAGGTCCCGGACGAGGCCTTTGACCTTGACTTCTTCAACGACAAGATGACGTTTGACGACGGTGCGCAGCACGAGATGTGGGCCTTCGAGACCCCGACGTCGGGGAAGGTCTTTCCGTCACCTCTGCTCCGGATCGAAGAGGGGAAGATGTTCCACGCCACCGTGCACCCGAGCAAGAAGGTGCACACCATTCACTGGCACGGTCTGGAGCCGGACCCGCGCAACGACGGCGTCGGACATACGTCCTTCGAGGTGACGGGCAGCTACACCTACCAGTGGGCGCCCGACGTTGGCATCCCCGGCAGCTCCAACGCCGGCTCGGCGGGCACCTACTTCTACCACTGCCACGTCAACACCCCGCTGCACGTACAGATGGGCATGGCAGGCCCGCTGATCATCGACCCTGTCGTGCACCCAGACTTCCCGGTGCAGCCCGGAGTCACCCGGCGGTCCTTCGTGGACGGGCCGGAGTACGACATCGAGACCGAGACCCTCCTTTCCGCCTATGCGGTGGACGAACGTTGGCACACGCTGGGCCACGCGGCCGGACTATCCGGAGAGGACGTCGGCCTGGACCGGTTCGAGCCAACCCACTTCTACCTGTTGGGAGGTGAGCTGGCTCGCGGGCCGCAGGGGGAGGGTCCTTGGCAGCTGAGCGCCATCCGCGCGAACGCCCCCGGAAGCTCGCGCAGGCCGACGCTTCTGCGGCTTCTCAACGCAAGCTACTTTCCGGTTGACATGCGCTTCACCGACGCCACCGGGGTTGCGGTGGCGATGGCAGAGGTGCTTGGCCACGACGGGCGTGCGTACCGGGACACCTCCAGCCGGCTGGGCAGCTCCCCGCCGATCGGCGCTGCGGGCAGTCCGCTGATGACGAGCTTCCTGAGCTTCGGCGCCGCCGAACGCCACGACCTGCTGCTCCGCCCGCCAGTACCGGGTGGCTACGTGCTGACCGTGACCCTGCGCGACTGGATCACCCGCGCCGTCATCGCCACCCGGGTCGTCCCCATCACCGTCACCTAGGCGCGTGCGGCTCGGCCGTTGGGGTCAGTGGCCGACCACGGCCGAGAGAGCCCTGCCCATCACAGCTGGGCGACCGGTCAGCCGCTCCTCGGCGTCGGCGAGACGGGCGAGCTGCAGCCCGGCGTTGACCCCGAGCCAGCGCAACGGCTCGGGTTCCCATTGGCGAGAACGGTGTTGGACCCACGGAAGGCGGGTGAGTGCCGTATCGCGGGTGGTCACCAGGTCTGCGAGCGTCCGCCCTGCCAGGTTGCTCAAGGCCACCCCGTCGCCGACGTAACCACCGGCGAAACCCGAACCGGTCGATGGGTTGTAGCTGACGCCGGGGCGCCAGTCGCGCGCGATGCCAAGCGGTCCGCCCCAGGCATGGGTGAACTCGACGCCCTTTGCCGCCGGTAGAAGCGCGGTAAGGCTCCGACGTAACGTCCTGAAAACCCTTGCATCTGAATCGAACTCGGGTTTGATGCCGGATCCGAAGTGATAGGGCGCACCTCGACCGCCGAAGACGAGACGGTCGTCCGCCGAGCGCAGGCCGTACACGATCACGTGCCGATGCTCGCTGAACGTCTCGGCGTCGGCCAGCCCTATCTGGTCCCAGGCGGACTGGGGCAGCGGCGCCGTGGCCACCACCAACGAGTAGACCGGGGCCAGGGCGCGCTGGTGGCCAGGCAGTTTTGCGGTCCATGCTTCGGTGGCCCTGATGATGTGGCGGGCTCGAACCACGATGCCGTCGGCGGTCCGCAGCCGACGATCGCCCAGGCTGGTCACCCGGGTGCGCTCGTGGATCCAGGCGCCCCTGCCCTCAACAGCCCGGGCAAGTCCGACGGCGAGCCGGAAGGGATGGATGCGGGCACAGCCCGGGTTGAAGGTGGCGCCCAGGACTCCTTGCACAGCAAGGCGATCGGTTGCGGCCGGGCCGTCGAGCCAGGTCGTCCCAGAGCCCCAGTAGCGGGAGTCCTGCGCCTCGGCCCGACCCCGCGCTGCCTGTGCGCCGTTACGGGCGACGACCAGTGTCCCGCCCTGATGGAACCCGCAGTCGATGCCTTCCGCTGAGGCGGCCCGGCCGACCTCGGCGACGCTGTCACGCAGCGCCGCGTACTGGTCGCGAGCCCGGGTCTCACCATGGTCGCGAGCCAGCGTCCGGGGCCCAACCGGGTAGAGCGCTGAGACCCACCCGCCGTTGCGTCCGCTGGCGCCGAAGCCGACGTGCTCCGCCTCCAGGACCAGCACGTTCAGCGACGGGTCTGCCTCCAGCAGGTAGTACGCCGTCCAGAGCCCGGTGTAGCCGGCGCCGACGATACACACGTCGACCGTCTCGTCGGCGCCCAGAGCCGGACGCCGAACGGAGGTCAGCTCCCCGTCCCACCAGAGCGGGTCCGAGGCCCTGGCCGGGCGGTTGGTCACTCTTGGCGTCGGTGTGGCCGGTTCCGATCAGCCACAGGCCCGTCCAGGTGGTTCTCGGCCTCGGTCAGGACAGCCCGCAGGCGCTGTTCGATGTCGTCGAACTCGGGCTGGCCGATGATCAGTGGTGGTGCGAGCTGGATCACCGGGTCGCCGCGGTCATCGGCCCTGCAGTACAGGCCGGCGTCGAACAACGCCTTGGACAGGAACCCGCGCAGCAGGTGCTCGGACTCGTCGTCGTCGAAGGTCTCGCGGGTCGCCTTGTCCTTGACCAGCTCGATCCCGTAGAAGTAGCCCTCGCCGCGGACGTCGCCGACCAGCGGCAGGTCGAGCAGCTTGTCCAGGGTGGCGCGGAACCCCGGGGCGTTGTCCTTGACATGCTGGTTGAGACCTTCACGCTCGAAGATGTCAAGGTTGGCCATCGCGACTGCCGCCGAGACCGGGTGACCACCGAACGTGTAACCGTGGGGGAACATCGTGTGACCATGCTTGAAGGGCTCGAACAGCCGTTCGCTGGCGATCATCGCACCGATGGGGGAGTAGCCGGACGTCATGCCCTTGGCGACCGTGATGATGTCCGGCTGGTAGCCGAAGTCGGTGCTGGCGAACATGCTGCCGATCCGGCCGAAGGAGCAGATGACCTCATCGGAGACCAGCAGCACGTCGTACTCGTCGCAGATCTCGCGAACACGCTCGAAGTACCCCGGAGGCGGCGGGAAGCAGCCACCGGAGTTCTGCACCGGCTCCAGGAACACAGCCGCCACGGAGTCGGGGCCCTCGAACTCGATCGCCTCGGCGATCCGGTCGGCGGCATACCGGCCGAACGCCTTGGGGTCCTCGCGAAGGTGCTCCGGGGCGCGATACAGGTTGGTGTTGGGGACCTTGACGGCACCGGGGACCAGCGGTTCGAACGGCTCCTTGGCGAACGGGATCCCGGTGATGGACAGCGCGCCGTGAGGGGTGCCGTGGTAGGCGATGTCGCGACTGATCACCTTGTACTTGCCCGGTTTGCCGGTGAGCTTGAAGAACTGCTTGGCCAGCTTCCAGGCGGACTCGACCGCCTCGCCGCCACCCGTGGTGAAGAAGACCCGGTTGAGGTCACCCGGCGCGCTGGCCGCCAGACGTTCGGCCAGCTCGATGGCCTTGGGGTGGGCATAGGACCAGAGCGGGAAGAAGGCCAGCTCGCGCGCTTGCTTGGCAGCCGCCTCAGCCAGCTCCTCCCGGCCGTGCCCGACCTGGACGACGAAGAGCCCGGCCAGGGCATCGAGGTACTTGCGGCCCCGGTCGTCCCAGATGTAGGCGCCCTCGCCCTTGACGATGATGGGGACCGAGGCGCCGGCGCCGCCGGACTCCTTCGGCTCGTAGGTGGACTGACGCGTGAAGTGCATCCACAGGTGATCGCGCGCAGCCTCGGCGTATGCCGTGCCAGCGGGTGTGGTGCCGTTCGGTCGGGTTTCGTTGGTGCTCATCGTGTACCCCAGTTGTAGTGCTGCTTGTTGAGTTTCAGATAGACGAACGTCTCGGTGGAGACCACGCCCGGCAGGGTGCGGATCCGCCGCGACAAAAGGTTGAGCAGCTCGTCGTCGTCCTCGCAGACGACTTCGATGATCAGGTCAAAGCTGCCTGCCGTGGTGACGACGTAGTTCACCTCGGGCATCTCGGTCAGGCGATCGGAGACGAGATTCAGCTCGCCTTCGGCCCTGATGCCGACCATGGCCTGTCGGGTGAAGCCCATCTGCAGGGGATCCGTGACCGCCACGATCTGCATCACGTCGCCGTCGAGCAGGCGTTGCACCCGTGCCCGGACCGCGGCCTCGGAGAGCCCGACACTCTTGGCGATGGCAGCGTAGGACCGACGGCCGTCGGCCTGCAGGTGCTCGATGATCGCCTTGGAGAGGTCATCGAGGCCGACGCCCTGCGGTTTGCGGTCGACGCGGCCATTGCCGGTCACCGGTCTTCGTGGGCTCACGAGCCGATGGTGTCTGGTTCAACCCTGTCTTGGCAAGTCCCTTCGCGACGGAATGCGTCACAAAAGGTTCCTTCGGACAACGGATTGAGCATCTCTTTGGTCTCGACCCTGTTGAAATGCCCCCTCTTGTAGTTAGAGTGCCCTCACGGAACCCGTTCTCGTCAGGAGTCTGCAGTGAGTGCAAGCCCCCGTGTCCTTCGCAACTTCGTCAACGGTCAGCAGGTCGAGGCGGCGAGCGACGCGACCTCCGACATCGTCAGTCCGGTGACCGCGCAGGTGGTCGCCACCGCGCCGGTGTCCTCGGCCGCGGACGTGGACCGTGCGTATGCCGCAGCTGCAGCGGCGTTCGAGGTGTGGGGTGACACGACCCCCAGTGAGCGTCAGCAGGCGTTGCTGAAGTTCGCCGATGCCGTCGAGTCCCGCGCCGATGAGCTCGTGCATCTCGAAGCCGAGAACACCGGCAAGCCGTACGCCCTCACGGCCAGCGAGGAGCTGCCGCCCATGGTCGACCAGATCCGCTTCTTCGCGGGGGCGGCCCGGGTCCTGGAGGGCCGGGCGGCCGGTGAGTACATGAGGGGTCACACATCCTGGGTCCGTCGCGAGCCCATCGGAGTCATCGGCCAGGTCACACCGTGGAACTACCCGATGATGATGGCGATCTGGAAGATCGCGCCTGCGCTGGCTGCCGGAAACACAGTGGTGCTCAAACCCAGCGACACCACGCCGGAGACCACGCTTCTCCTGGCGGAGATCGCCTCCGAGTTCCTTCCCGCCGGCACTTTCAATGTCGTCACCGGTGACCGTGACACGGGCCGCGCGATCGTGGATCACCCAACGCCGGCCATGGTCTCGATCACCGGCTCGGTACGCGCCGGCATGCAGGTCGCCGAGAGCGCCTCGCACGACCTCAAGCGGGTCCACCTCGAGCTTGGCGGCAAGGCGCCGGTCGTCGTCTTCGACGACGCGGATCTCGAGGCGGCAGTGGAAGCCATTGCGACCGCGGGCTACTTCAACGCCGGACAGGACTGCACCGCGGCCACGCGGGTCATCGCCGGACCGCGCATCTACGACGACTTCGTCGCCGCTCTGGCGCAGTATGCCGGGGCCAGCGCCAAGGTGGGACTGCCCGACGACGACGACGCGTTGTTCGGCCCGGTCAACAACGCCAGCCAGCTCGCGCACGTCGAGGGGTTCCTGTCCAGGCTCCCGGACCACGCCACCGTCTCGGCCGGTGGCAGCCGGGTCAGCGGGCTGGGGGACGGGTACTTCTTCGAGCCGACGGTGCTGTCGGGGCTTCGTCAGGACGACGAGGCGATCCAGCGCGAGATCTTCGGACCGGTCATCACGGTGCAGAAGTTCTCCGACGAGGCCGAGGCGCTCGCCTGGGCCAACGGCGTGGAGTACGGACTGGCCAGCAGTGTCTGGACCAAGGACTTCGGCCGTGCCATGCGAATGTCGAGAAAGCTGGACTTCGGCTGTGTTTGGATCAACACCCACATTCCCATCGTCGCCGAGATGCCCCACGGGGGCTTCAAGCACAGCGGCTACGGCAAGGACCTGTCCATGTACGGCTTTGAGGACTACACCCGGATCAAACACGTGATGGCCAACATCGAGGAGCGTTCATGAACGAGCAGGTTCCATCGGCCTTTCAGGCGGCACTGGCCCGAGGTCTGGTTTCGCGGCGCACCGCAATGGCCGGCATGGCAGGCCTCGCCGGCGTCGCCAGCCTCGCGGCCTGTGGCTCGGCAGGCACCAACCCCACGCCCGGCGCCACGACCAAAGCCAGGGTCAAGGCCGCAGCCGACAAGTCCGACGCCGAAAAGGTCGTGAACTGGTCCAACTGGCCCGAGTACATCGACATCAACGAGGACACCCAGGCACGGCCGACCCTTGAGGCGTTCACCAAGCAAAGCGGCATCAAGGTCAACTACACCGAGGACTACAACGACAACGACGAGTTCTATGCCAAGGTCCGTCCGTTGCTCGATGCGGGTCGGGACACCAGTCGGGACGTCTGGTGCAGCACCGACTGGATGGCAGCCCGGCTGATTCGGCTCGACTACGTCCAGAAGTTCGACCTGGCCAACATCCCCAACCACAAGAACGTGCAGGACTCCCTGCTGAACGTCGAATGGGACAAGGGTCGCCTCTTCTCACTTCCGTGGCAGAGCGGATTCGCCGGGATCGCCTACAACCCGAAGGCAACTGGGGACAAGAAGATCGAGTCGATGGACCAGCTCCTCACCGACCCTGCGCTCAAGGGCAAGGTCACGTTGCTCACCGAGATGCGCGACACCGTCGGCCTGGTCCTGCTCGAGCTCGGCAAGAGCCTCGAGTCGTTCACCGACGCCGACTTCGACGCCGCCATCGCCGAGATCCAGAAGGCCAAGGACGCCGGCCAGATCAAGGGTTTCACCGGCAACGACTACACCAAGCCACTCGCCTCCGGCGACACCGCGGCCTGCGTGGCCTGGACCGGTGACGTCGTCCAGCTCCAGGCCAGCAACCCGGCGCTCGGCTACACGTTGCCGACGAAGGGCTTCACGCTCTGGTCGGACAACTTCGTCATTCCCAACATGGCCACTCACAAGAAGAACGCGGAACAGCTGATCAACTACTACTTCGACCCCAAGGTGATGGCTGAGGTCGTCGCCTACGTCAACTACGTCTCCGTCGTCAAGGGCGCCAAGGAGATCATCGTGGCCCAGGATCCGGCAGTGGGCGACAACCCGCTCATCTTCCCGAGCACCGAGCTGCTGACCAGGGCGCACGTCTTCCGCGGCCTCACCGCCGATGAGGAGACGAAGTACAACCGCGCGTTCCAGTCCATCGTCACGGGCTGACGATGGTCGCAGACACTCCGGGGGACCTTCGGCTGGCGGGGGTCACCAAGCGGTACGACGAGTTCACGGCCGTGGACGGACTTGATCTGACCATCCCGCAGGGCTCGTTCTTCGCGCTGCTGGGTCCCTCGGGCTGCGGCAAGACGACGACCCTGCGGATGGTCGCCGGGCTCGAGGAACCCACCGTCGGCACGATCCACATCGGTGACCGTGACATCACGAACACCAAGGCATACCAACGCAATGTCAACACGGTCTTCCAGAGCTACGCGCTCTTCCCTCACCTGAACATCCTGGACAACGTTGCCTTCGGGCTGCGCAGGCGCGGTGTCAAGGACCACCACGCCAAGGCGATGGAGGCCCTCGAGCTGGTCGAGCTCGCCGGGAGCGCGAAGAAGAACCCCCGTGAGCTCTCCGGCGGGATGCAGCAACGAGTGGCTCTGGCTCGTGCGGTGGTCAACCGGCCTGCGGTGCTCTTGCTCGACGAGCCGCTTGGCGCCCTCGACCTGAAGCTTCGGCGACAGATGCAGATCGAGCTCAAGCGCATCCAGTCCGAGGTCGGGTTGACGTTCGTCCATGTGACCCACGACCAGGAGGAGGCCATGACCATGGCCGACACCATCGCGGTCATGAACGGTGGAAGGCTCGAACAGGTTGGCGACCCCGCCTCGCTCTATGAGAAACCCCACTCAACGTTCGTCGCCAACTTCCTGGGTCAGTCGAACCTGTTGCCGGCGACCGTGCTCCATGTCGACGACGGCACCGCCGTGCTCGACGT
>JANOHS010000452.1:0-1727 GCA_031406655.1 Micrococcales bacterium | reverse complement strand
GCGACCATGCCTGCATAGGCAGCGGTGCCGCAGGCGATGATCACGATCTTGTCGATGGCGCGCAGCTCCGCCTCGTCCATCCGCAGCTCGTCCATCACCAGAGCACCGGTGGCGTCCGTGCGGCCCAGGAGCGTGTCAGCCACGGCGTGCGGCTGGTCGTGGATCTCCTTGGCCATGAAGTTCGGGAAACCGCCCTTCTCGGCGGCTGCGGCGTCCCAGTCGACGTGGTACTTCTTGCCTTCGGCCGGGGACCCGTCAAAGTTGATGATGTTCGCACCATCGGTCGTGATCGTGACGATCTGGTCCTGGGCCAGCTCGAGCGCCTCGCGGGTGTAGCCGATGAAGGCCGCCACGTCCGAGCCCAGGAAGCTCTCGCCGTCGCCCAGGCCCACGACCAGCGGGCTGTTACGCCTGGCGCCGACGACGACCCCGGGCTGGTCCGCGTGGATCGCCAGCAGCGTGAACGCTCCCTGGAGTCCGCCGACGACCTCACGCATGGCGGCGGTGAGGTCCCCGGTGGCGTCATACGCCCGCGCCAACAGGTGCGCGACGACCTCAGTATCGGTCTCACTGAGGAACTGGACGCCTTCTCCGATCATCCCGGACTTCAGCGAGTGGAAGTTCTCGATGATGCCGTTGTGGATCAGCGCCAGCTTGCCGTCCTCGCCACCCCGGTGGGGATGCGCGTTGAGGTCGGTGGGACCACCGTGGGTCGCCCAGCGGGTGTGCCCGATGGCGGTGCTGGACCCGGGCAGAGGGTCCTCCGCCAGCGCGCTGGTCAGGTTGACCAGCTTCCCGGCGCGCTTGGCGGTGACGACACGGTGACCAGCCAGCAGAGCGACGCCGGCCGAGTCGTAGCCACGGTATTCGAGCCTGGCCAGGCCTTCTACGACGACCTCGAGCGCCCGTCCGTCGACGTTGGGCCCCACGTATCCCACGATTCCGCACATGTCGGCCAGCCTAACGGGAGGTGTCCCGCTCCACGCGCCACGTCAGCGTCCGCCACAATGGCCGCGTGCGACCGCCCAGCGCCAATGCCCTGCCCTCGCCCTACGTCGAGTTCGACCGTGCGACGTGGGCCCGGCTGCGCGACCACCATCCGCTGAGTCTGACCCAGGAGGACGTCACCCGGCTTCGGGGCCTTGGCGACCCCCTGGACCTGGCCGAGGTCGAACAGGTGTACCTGCCCCTGTCGCGTCTGCTCAACTTCTACGTCGGCGCCGCCGCCCGCCTCCACCGCATCACGACGGACTTCCTGGGCGAGCGGCCCGAGCGGACCCCGTTCGTCATCGGAGTGGCCGGGTCTGTCGCGGTGGGCAAGTCCACCACTTCCCGAATCCTGCGTGAGCTGCAGGCCCGATGCCCGGGAACCCCACGGGTCGAGCTCGTCACGACGGATGGGTTCCTCTACCCGAATGCCGAGCTCGAACGCCGGGGGTTGTTGCAGCGCAAGGGTTTTCCCGAGTCATACGATCGTCGCGGCCTGCTCAGGTTCGTGGCCGAGGTCAAGTCCGGCAAGGAGGAGGTCAGCGCGCCCGTCTACTCCCACCTGACGTACGACATCGTGCCGGACGAGCGCATCGTCGTGCGTCGCCCCGACGTCCTCATCGTCGAGGGGATCAACGTCCTTCAGCCCCCCATGATGCTCAGCGGTGGGCGCACCGGCCTGGCGGTCAGCGACTTCTTCGACTTCTCCGTCTATGTGGACGCCCGCAAGGAGCACATCA
>JANOHS010000446.1:0-3179 GCA_031406655.1 Micrococcales bacterium | reverse complement strand
GCCAGCGCGAGGAAAGCCCCGACCCCGACCGACACCGGGTCCTGGTACTTCACCACAAGCCCGGCGGTCAGCAGCTGCGAGAGGTCACCCCACTCGGCCACGAAGAGCACCAGGAAACTGGTCCCCACCACCTGCCATCCGTGAATACCCGCCTTGGCCTTGGCCTCGAACTCGTGCTCGGTCTCGGCCTCCTCCGCGTCGGCCCGGCCGGCCCCGCGGATCAGGATGAGGCCGCCGACCAGGAACATGAGCCCGGCGAAGATCTCGACCGGGGTCCGGGGCAGCTGAGCCAGCAGACCGCCCAACGTCACCGCCACGACGGTCTGGACGGCGAAGGCCGATATCACCCCGATCCAGACCGGCAGCGGTCGGTAGCGTGTGGACAGCACGAGCGTTGCGATGAACGTCTTGTCTGGCAGCTCGATGGGGAAGATCAGCAGGAAGGCGGTGAGGGCGATGGCGAACGTCATGATGACCGCGAGCCTATCGAGCGTGCCTTCGCGGGACGGATGCGTGGCCGGGATCTACGGCTCGCTCTCCAGCTCTGCCTTGAGGTCCGCGAGCACCGAGACGTGGCGCTCGGCGTACTTGTCGATCCAACGGTCATGGATCAGTCGAATCGGCACGGGGTTGAGGAAGTGCAGCTTCTCCCGGCCTGACCTCCTGGCCACGACGAGGCCCGCGTCCTCGAGCAGGCGTAGGTGCTTCATGACTCCGAAGCGGGTCATCTCCACGTCGGACTCGAGCTCGGTCAGGGTGCGGCCGTCGCGCTCGAAGAGCCGGTCGAGCAGGAGCCGGCGAGTCGGGTCGGCAAGCGCCTTGAACACCAGGTCTTCGTCGGTCACGACCGGCACGATATGTGACTAAAAGGTCACCTGTCAAGGCGACTCACCGGGCGAGGGGCGCTCGACGGGGCACTGATAACCCCTTTGCCCACGGTCCAGGCAGTCCGGCAGAATCACGTGATGGACATGCCGGAGACCCTCGAAGCGGGCAGGATCACCTTGCAGCGTTGGACGGTTGACCGGGCCGACGCCCTCAACCGGGCGATCAACGAGTCCCTGCCCGAGCTGATGCCCTTCATGCCCTGGGCCACCGCGGACCACGGCCTGGACGCCACCTTGAGCTACCTGGTGCACTCGAGCAAGGAGTGGGACAGCGGCGAGAACTTCAACTACGCCATGCTCACGCCCGAGCGCGAGCTCGTGGGGTCGTGCGGTCTCATGTCACGTCGGGGCGCCGGTGTGCTCGAGATCGGTTACTGGGTCCACAGCGCGCACGCCGGCAACGGGTTCGCAACCGCGGCAGCTCTGGCCCTGGCCGAGGTAGGTCTGGCAAGGCCGGGCATCGACCGCGTCGAGATCCACCACGATGTCGACAACCCCGCGTCCGGACGGGTGGCAGCCAAGGCCGGCTTCCATGAGCTCGGTCAGATCGCAGAGAAGAAGAAGGCGCCGGCCGACTCGGGCACGCACATGGTGTGGGTACGCCACTCCCAGCGCTGAGATCCCCGCCCGCACGTGCTGGGAGCCTGTGTCGGCCGGATACCCTGCGGTCGTGGACCTGGGCGTCGTCGAGGGCGACTACCAGGCCAACGCTGACACCCGAGGAGCAGCAAGGCGCTTGCCGCTCCTCGAACCGGAAAGGGCGGCTCGTGAGCACGCGATACGGATTCCTTGGCCCCACAGGCACATTCACCGAGATGGCGCTGCGCCAATGCTCCGAGGTCGTGGAGTCCGACGACGCCCAACGCATCCCGTTCGCCTCCGTCGACGCCACGCTGGCAGCCCTGCGCTCAGGCGATCTGGACGCCGCGATGGTGCCGATCGAGAACTCGGTGGAGGGCGGGGTCAGCGCGACACTGGATGCCCTGGCCAGCGGGGACCCGCTCGTGGTGGTCGGCGAGCAGGTCGTCCCGATCACCTTCGTCCTGGCCGCACCAGCGGGTATCGCGCTCGCGGACATCCGCACCGTGTCCACCCATCCGCACGCCTGGGCCCAGGTGCGTGCCTGGATGGCGGCACACCTTCCGGACGTGGACTACGTCCCCGGGGCCTCCACCGCGGCAGCCGCCGCCGGGCTGGCAGGTGAGCGGCCGGCATACCAGGGTGCTGTATGCGCGCCCGGAGCCGCGGCCGACCACGGGCTCACGGTCCTGCAGGAGGACATCGCCGACAACCCGGGCGCCGTGACCCGGTTCGTCCTGGTGGCCCGGCCCGGTCGGCTGCCCGCGCCCACCGGGGCCGACAAGACCTCGGTCGTCCTGTTCCAGCGCGAGGACCACCCCGGCGGGCTGCTCGAGATCCTGGAGCAGTTCGCCACCCGCGGCATCAACCTGACGCGGATCGAGTCACGCCCCACGGGTGGACGGCTCGGAGACTACTGCTTCTCGATCGACTGCGAGGGGCACGTCAACGACGAGCGGCTCGGCGAGACGCTGATGGGACTGCGGCGGGTCTGCGCCGAGGTTCGGTTCCTGGGCTCCTACCCGCGGGCCGACGGTGTCGAGGCGCTGGTGTCGCGGGGCACTGGTGACATGGACTTTGTCGAGGCGCGGGCGTGGCTGCGGAGTCTGCGCAACCCTTCGACCTGACCCCACCCCACCCCACCCCGCACTTGTTGCGCCGAGACCACCGAATCCGGCCCGCTCCAGAGCCGAAACGGTGGTTTCGGGGCAACAAGCGGCGAGATTTAGGTGAGGTACTTGCGTAGTCCGCGCTCGCCGGATCGCATCATGTGGGCGTGGTTGCCCCGGAGCAACGGCCGGATCGCGAACGGCATCCGTCGCAGGACCGGCACCGTGACCTGGACCTCCTGGCTGAACCGGGCCTGCGTGCCTGCGCCCTCGTCCACCAGCTGCCACGCGCACCAGCCCCGCAGGTCGCCGGCGATGTCCACCCGCAGGATCCCGCCCGCCTCGTCCTCGACGCTGCGGGCAAGGACGAGGTCGAGGGTGTACGGCAGCACGCTGCGGATGAGGACCCGGCCGCTGTCCCGGTCGATGCGGTGGATCTCGCGGATCTGGGGCCACCACCGTTGGTAGTCCTCGACGCCCGCCAGAGCGGCATAGACCCGCTCCCGTGGCGCGCCAACGTTCCACAGGTTGTCGAAGCGGTATGCCGTGGACACCCGGTCAGCCCACCCTGACCACGAGCGCGAGGGGGTCGACGGTGGCGGAC
>JANOHS010000387.1:0-3116 GCA_031406655.1 Micrococcales bacterium | reverse complement strand
CAGCCGCGACCAGTCCAAGGTCGTCGTGCTGATCGTCGCCACGTTCCTTGCGTTGTCGCTGCTCGTCGGCTACTGCGGCTTCCAGGGTCTGGGCGAGGGTAGCAGCCTGCCCAGCTCCACCTCCAAGCCCACGGTGGCCGTCAAGCCGCCACCAGTCACCGCTGAGCCGACGGCGCCCGACCAGCCGGAGCCGACCACAGGGCTACCCATCGCCATCCTCTCGGCCACAGGCTTCGACCCCGAGGGCGACGGGCAGGAGAAGAACACCCAGGCCCCACGCGTGTATGACGGCGACCTCGCGACCGCGTGGACCTCCGAGGGCTACGGCTCGACCAGCTTCGGAGGCCTGGGCAAGAAGGGCCTGGGTGTGCGTCTGGACCTCGGCCAGCCGACGTCGGTTAACCAGGTCACGGTCGATCTCGGCATCGGGCCGGTCGACGTCACGGTCTATGCCGCTACCGGGGACAGCCTGGATGGAGCCACAGCGCTCGGCACCGTCAACGCAGCCACCGGCAGGGTCCAGGTCAAAGCCACCGGCGCCATCCCCAAGACCCAGTATGTGATCGTCTGGTTCACCACACTGGCCCCTGACGGCGGCCGGTTCCGTGCCTCGATCCGGGAGATCGCACTCAGCTGAGTGCGCGCCCTGATGTCGCGCCTGGACGACCTGCTCGAGCTTTCCGACCGCGAGCTGCTCTCGGCACACTGTGCCGGCGACCCCGAGGCGTTCGGTGAGCTGTTCCGACGGCACCGCGACCGGATGTGGGCCCTGGCCGTGCGAACCACCCGGGACCCCGAGCTTGCTGCCGACGCCGTCCAGGAAGCCTTCATCGCCGCCTTCCGACGCGCCGAAACCTTCCGGGGCGAGGCCGCCGTGACGACCTGGCTGCACCGGATCGTCGTCAACGCCAGCCTGGACCGGCTGCGGCGGCTCAAGGCGGTCGTGAGCCTGCCCGACGACGACCTCAGCGCCCTGGCTGACCCTCATGACCATCACCGCAGTGTCGACGTCCGGCTGGACGTCCGTGCGGCGCTCGAGCAGCTGCCCGAGGGTCAGCGGATGGCCCTGGTCCTGGTCGACATGCACGGGCTCAGCGTCACCGAGGCTGCCAGCGTCCTGGATGTCGCTGAAGGCACCATCAAGTCCCGGTGCGCTCGCGGGAGAGCAGCGATGGTGCCGCTGCTCGGGCTCCCGACCCCTTCCCACAGACCCAACGACACCGCTCCGAAGGAACCAATGGCCTCCCCCTGACGTCATACCCCCGTCGAGCAGGTGGAGTCGGCACTCACGCCGGTGACCTCTCCACACCTGGCCCGATCGGACAGCACAGCCGCCAACCCCTCGCGACCCACTATGGAGGTGAGCATCGTGACCGGCCCGCACCTCCCCATGGCATCAGCGCCCTCCCCTGATGAGGACCCGACCGGTGTTCGCGCCCTGCTGTCCGCCCTGCCGGAGCCCGGCCCCATGCCCGCCCACGTCGTCGCGCGGATCAACGCCAGCCTGGCTGCCGCGCAGACCGAGCGCTCGGCCACCTCCGCGGGCGGCTCGGTGACCCCGCTGGTCTCCGGCAGACAACGCCGCCCCGGGCGAGTGCTGTTCGCGGCTGCCGGCGCGGCCGCGGCCGTCGTGCTGGTTGCCGTCGTCGGCGGCAGCCTGTTCAGGACCATCGCAACGTCGGACTCGAGCACGACTGCCGCAGGCCCCATCACCTCGAGCTCTCGCGAGGCCGAGGGCGGGGCGTCGGCCGGCGCCCCCGACAAGTCCGCGGTGGGCAGTCCCTCGGCCCCGACGCTCATCCAGATCCGCCGGTCGCAGACCCGTTACACGCGGGCCGACTTCGCGAGCCAGGCCCGGACGCTGAGCGGCACCACTTTCGGCCCGAGCCAGTTGAGGGCCGCCGACTCCCAAGGCGGCCTAGCGGCGGGCACGGCTGCCGGGCTCACCGAGTGCCTGGCGGCGGCCGGAGTCGACGGCGGGCAGATCGTCCGGGCCGACATAGCGTTCTATGAGGGGGCGCCCGCGGTGGTCATCGTGGCCACCAGGAACGGCATACAGACGGCCTATGCCCTGGGTCTGGAGTGCTCACGGGCCGACGCCGCCGTGCTCCATCCGGCCACCTCCCTGCCATGAGGCCGTCGCCCCGGGCGGGTGCGTGAGTCGTATGTTCGGTTCTTCCGGGGATGCCGGCGAGGTGAACCCCGGAATGATCGCGTCGTAGGATCAGTTGAGAGCAGTCGGGACCCAACACACAGACAAAGGACGATTCAAGCGTGAGCAACGAGGTCCGAAATGTCATCATCATCGGTTCTGGTCCGGCTGGTTACACCGCTGCGGTCTATGCGGCCCGGGCGAACCTGGAGCCGGTGGTCTTTGAGGGGTCGGTGACCGCTGGTGGGGCGTTGATGACGACTACCGAGGTGGAGAACTTCCCCGGTTTCGCAGGCGGGATCATGGGTCCTGACCTGATGGAGGCGATGCGCGCCCAGGCTGAGCGGTTCGGGGCGCGCCTGGTCCGTGACGACGTCACGGCGGTGTCGTTGGAGGGGCCGGTCAAGACGGTCACCGACGGTGAGGGCAACACCTGGTCGGGGCGGGCGGTGATCCTGGCGATGGGTTCGGCCTACCGGGAGATGGGTTTGCCTGATGAGCGGCGTCTGGCTGGGCGGGGCGTGTCGTGGTGTGCGACCTGTGATGGTTTCTTCTTCCGTGACCAGGACATTGTGGTGGTCGGCGGGGGTGACTCGGCGGTGGAGGAGGCCACGTTCTTGACCAAGTTCGCCCGGTCGGTGACCATCGTGCACCGCCGGGACGCGTTGCGGGCCTCCAAGATCATGGTTGAGCGGGCGTTGGCCAACCCCAAGATCTCGTTCGCGTGGAACTCGGTGGTGGAGGCCATCGAGGGCACCGACAAGGTCACCGGGGTCAAGCTGGTGGACACCCTGACCGGGGTGAGCCGGGTGTTGCCGGCGACCGGGGTGTTCGTGGCCATCGGCCACGACCCGCGCAACGAGCTGGTCAAGGGTGTGGTGGATCTGGATGCCGGCGGTTACGTGCAGGTCGTGGGCCGGGGCACCGCGACCAACGTGGCGGGGGTCTTCGCCGCCGGTGACCT
>JANOHS010000377.1:0-9354 GCA_031406655.1 Micrococcales bacterium | reverse complement strand
CGATGTGTTGCGCAGGGTCGCGAGCTGGGTGATCATCGCGCTCTGCAGCGTGTGGATGTTGGCGGTCGTTGCGGCTGCGGAGTCCACCTGGGCCTGGGCGAACGCAACCACCGCGCCGGTGCCGGCACGCGGCGGAACAGGGCCGTCGAACACAGGACTGGGCTCATAGTCAGGTGCCGGGGCGGGGGTGACCGGCCGGTCAGCCAGGTCGCGAAGCCTCTCGGCCTCCGCGGCTGGCGCCCATGCCCGGGCGGCAGCCTTGGCACGGGCGGCGGAGGCAGCACGGGCCGCTGCGGCTCTGGCCCGCGCGGCAGCCTTGGCAGCGGCGGCGGCGCGGGCCTCGGCCTCGGCGGTGAGCCCGTTCTGCCGCGCTCGCTCGAGCGCCACCGATGTGTTGCGCAGGGTCGCGAGCTGGGTGATCATCGCGCTCTGCAGCGTGTGGATGTTGGCGGTCGTTGCGGCTGCGGAGTCCACCTGGGCCTGGGCCGCAGTCCGGGCGCTCTCAGCGGCCTGCTCCGCCGCCAGCTGTTGCGCCTCGGCCCGGGCCGCCTGGCGGCGCAGGACTCCGGCGACCACCGAGGAGGCGTCGGCGTCCTGCATGATCCGGCTGCGGATGTCGGTGATCAGCGCGATGCCGGCGGCGCGGTCCAGCGCATCCTGTGGCCCCTTGCTGGACAGGAAGGCCTCGAGCTGTCCGAGGTTTCCGCCCTGCATGTAGATCCTGGCCGCGAACTGTCCCTGCCGGTCGGAGGCGATGTCCGCCGTCTTCTGAGCCGCAGCCGCCCGCTCCCCTGCTGCCTTGGCCGCGTCCGTGCGCTGCTGGAGCAGGATCCGCGCCAGGTTATACGCCTCGTTCGCCATCTCGGCGGCCTTCTGCACCTCAGCCAACCGCGCGTTGGATGCCATCAGCTGGGCCTGGACGGCGGCAACCTGCGTGGCCTTGTCCCCGACGGCTGCCCGGGCCGCGTCGACCTCGCCAGCAGAGGGGTAGACCGGGTCGGCCTGCGCGATCAGCGGGGACGTGCTGAGCACGAGCGCAAGAGCGGCACCGGTCGCAACGACCAGCCGCGCGCGGATGGGCTTGCGCTGCCTCAACACGACGTCACGCCTCTCGATCGGCCTGCTTCTGCCGTTCGAGACTATGGTGTTCAGCCACTCTGGGAACACGAGTCACAAAAACCCGGGCGAGCACGAAGTCGCGGTCGTCGGCGCAGCAGCTCGCGCGACAAATGACACAGTTGTTTTTTGGCAGGTCATCCGCCAAGTGGTCCGCCAACGCATGTCTGGACCGCTTGTATAACAAGTTGGTAACGGCCGCTCAGCTATCCGTGGTTGCTGGTGATGCGGGGTGTAGCGCGGCATAGCGGGCCCTGCGCCGAAAACGAAGGATCTGCACCAGGCCGATCACCCACACGACGTACTGCACCGACATGGCCACCCGGAACGAGTCCACCGTGTAGGTCGACGGTCCACCCGGCGCGACGAGGTCGAGGACGATGCCGATCAGGGCGACCGTGCCCAGGGAGGCCACGAAGCCCCCGACGTTGACGATCCCGTTGGCGCTGCCCAGACGGGTCGGCGGGTTGAAGGTGCGCGCCAGGTCGAAGCCGACCATCGAGCCGGGGCCGCCCACGGCAAGCACCACGACCAGGATGACCAGAAGCCACAGGGGCGACCGGCCGGGCCAGAGCAGGACGACCGCCCAGATCGCCATGATCGAGCCGACGATCCACAGGATCAACGTGGACCGGTGGTACGGCCAACGCGTGACGAACCCGCCGACCAGCGGGCTGGTCACGATGGTGGTGACGGTCATGACGATGAGCAGCCCACTGGCGGCCTCGGGGGTCAGGCCCTGTCCAGAGACCAGGAAGGGGAACCCCCACAGGAGCGCGAACACCGTGGCGCCGAACTGTGCGGAGAAGTGCGACCAGAGACCCAGCCGGGTCCCGGGCTCGGCCCAGGCCAGCTTCAGAGCACGGCCGACCGCCCGCATCTTGAGCTCGTCCCGGTGATGGTCCTCATAGGGCGAGTCCCGTACCAGGACGATCAGCACGATCCCGAGCACAACACCGACACTGGCGGCTGTGGCGAACGACCGTGTCCAGCCCAGGCTGCTCAGCGCAGCGGAGAGGGGCACCGTGGCGGCGATCGCACCGACCTGCCCCAGGACTCCGGTCAGCTGGGTGATCATGGCGGTCCGCGCCGGCGGGAACCACAGGGCGACCAGCTGGACGAGGCTGATGAAGATCATCGCGTCGCCCATCCCCACGAAGACCCTGGCCCCTACCCCTGCTCCGAACGTGCTGGCGAAGGCGAAGGCGAACTGCCCGCCGGTCATCAGCACCACCCCCGTGACCAGCAGCTTCTTGGCGCCGACGCGATCCAGCAGGGCGCCGACCGGGATCTGCATGGCCGCGTACACGAACAGCTGCACCATGGTGAACGTCGCGAGCTGGGCGGAGCTGATGTGGAACCGCTCGGCTGCCACAAGGCCGGCGACACCCAGGGACGTGCGATGGAAGACCGCGAGAACGTAGACGAGGATGGCGGCCGTCCACACCACCCATGCGCGCCGGCCACCGAGGCGATAGCGCAACGTGGGGTCGGTGGGTGCCGGTTCGTCGTGGTGCGACGGCGTCATCGGGTGCGGCTCCTCTGGCCGGATGCCGACCTTGGCTCCAGCCGTACGCAGCAGCGGGAAGGGACCTGGTCAGGGTGTGCGCGCAACCCCGTCGTGCTCAGCTCGTCCAGGACACCCTCGAGAAGGTGCAGGTTCATGCCGCATACCAGCTCGGCATGCTCCTGGGCCATGGCACGGAACGGGCAGTTGTTCAGGACGATGTCGCGGCGGTCGACCTGCGGCTCGTACCCGTGCTGCTCCAGCAGGTCCATCAGGTCGCCCGGGTGGCCGTCGCCGGACTGCTCGCGGGCCATGGCCCGGCCCAGGTCACGGGCGCACCGGTCAAGGACCTCGCGGGGAGGCTCACCGGTTTCCTGGGCCTCAACCAGCGCGCGGGCCAGGAGTCGTCCGGCCAGGTCGTAGTGACGCGGTGGCAGCGAGACCGAGAGCTCGCGGGCGGACCGCTGGTAGAGCTTGGCCGGGCGACCCGCGCCCGGACCGCTGCGGCCGCTACGCCGGGCGAAGGTGACGACGAGCAGGCCCTGCTCGGCCAGATGGTCGAGATGGAAGGCCGCGGTCCGTCGCGGGACACCGATCGCCTCGGCGACCTCGTCGCGGCTGACCGGGAGGGCGTAGGTACGCACCTGGTCGTAGATGCGCCGGCGGGTCGGCTCATCCAGGCTCGCCACCGCTGAGACATCCGCCAACACATCCGGGGTCATGGCCGCACCCTTCCGTCGTTGGTTTGTCCGCGCCTGGTGTAGACGAGACCCCACTCTAACTTCTACTGTCGACATGGATGGTTTTTAGAGAACCGAACCCATCGACCAAGGAACAGCCATGACCTCTCAGCTGACCATGCTCATCGTCGGGGCCAGCCTGGCCGGAGCCAAGGCCGCCGAGACGCTGCGCACAGAGGGCTTCGACGGCCGCGTGGTGCTGATCGGCGAGGAGACCGAGCGCCCCTACGAGCGGCCCAAGCTGTCCAAGGAGTTCCTGCGCGGGGACGAACCGGCCGCCAAGCTCTACGTCCACGACGAGGCGTTCTACGCCGACAACGACATCGAGCTGATGACCGGGACCCGCGTCGCCTCCATCGACCCGGGTGCGCACGAGGTGACGCTGCAGGACGGCGGCCGTATGCCGTACAGCCGGCTCCTGCTGTCCACGGGCGCTGCCCCGCGGCGACTTCAGCTCCCGGGGGCGGACCTGCCGGGGGTGCGGTATCTGCGCGAGATGGGGGACTCGGATGCGTTGCGTGCCGCGATCACCGCAGCCGGCCGTGTCGTCGTGATCGGCGCGGGCTGGATCGGCGCTGAAGTGGCCGCTTCCGCGCGCCAGCTCGGCGCCGAGGTTGCGATCGTGGCCCCCGAACCGGTCCCCCTCGAGCGTGTGCTCGGGCCGGAGATCGGCGGCGTCTACCGCGACCTGCATGCCGAGCAAGGGGTCGAGCTCCACCTGTCCACGCAGATCGAGGCAATCGCGGGAACCGTTGCTGCGCAAGGCGTTCGAACGAAGGACGGCTCGGTCATCGAGGGTGACCTCGTCGTGGTGGGGGTCGGGGTATCGCCGCGTGACGAGCTGGCCCGCGACGCCGGGCTGACCGTCGAGAACGGCATCGTCGTCGACGAACTCCTCCGCACCAGCGCCGCTGACGTCTTTGCTGCCGGCGATGTCGCCGCGACGTGGAATTCGTTGTACCAGAAGCGGATTCGTATGGAGCACTGGGCCAACGCACTCAGCCAGGGCCCCACAGCGGCGCGCAACATGCTCGGCCAGGGCACGGCATACGCGAAGCTGCCGTACTTCTACTCGGATCAGTACGACCTCGGCATGGAGTACAACGGCTACGCCTCGGACTGGGACCGCGTCGTGCTTCGTGGTGATGTGACCGGACGACAGTTCCTGGCCTTCTGGCTCAAGGGCGGGCGTGTTCTCGCCGGCCTGAACGCGAACGTCTGGGACCAGGGCGACGACATCAAGGCGCTCGTGCGCGGCGGCACCACCGTGGACCCCGACCGCCTGGCAGACCTCTCCGTCCCGCTCGCCGATCTGAGATAGTTTCTCGGAAACCGATCTCCCCGACCGCAGCATTAGGTAACACTTTCTCCATGACCAACGACGAACCGAGGGCAATTGTCGAGTTGTCGAACATGGAGTCCTGGACGTTGCTGCGAGAGGCCGTCGTGGGTCGCCTGGCGGTGATCATCGACGACCGGCCGGAGATCTTCCCCGTCAACCACCTGGTCGACCTGGGCAGCTTGGTGTTCCGCACCGGTCCCGGCACGAAGCTCGCTGGTGCGATAGGGCATTACGTCGCGTTCGAGGTGGACGGGTACGACCTGGAGACCGCCAGCGCGTGGAGCGTCGTGGTGAAGGGCAGGGCATCGGGGGTGAACCGCCTCGACGACGTGCTCGCGGTGATCGCCCTGCCGCCCTTCGCATGGCACTCGTCACCCAAACCGCACTTCATCAGGATCGAGCCCGACAGCATCACCGGCCGCCGCTTCGAGGTGAAGGGCGGTGCACGACCGACGGTCCCGCCCACAGCAGCACCAATCGACTGAGTCGCCGACGCCAGCTCCGGTTCCGGAGGTTCGGCCTCTAGAGGTACCGCCGGGCGGGCGTGGCACCCCCCTCGGCCATCGACGCCAGCTGCTGCTGCGCGGCCATCTGCTGCGCGAAGAGGGCCGTCTGGATGCCGTGGAACACCCCCTCGAGCCACCCAACGAGCTGGGCCTGCGCGATACGCAGCTCGCTGTCCGAGGGCGCCTCATCGATGAAGGGCAGCGTGACTCGCTCGAGCTCCTCGGCCAGCTGCGGAGGCAGACCCCGCTCCAGCTCGCTGATCGAGCGGCGGTGGATCTCGGCGAGGCGGGCGCGACCGGCTTCGTCCAACGGCAGCCTGTGCACCTCCTCGAGCAGCTTGCTGACCATGGCACCGATGCGGATGACCTTCGCGGGCTCCTCCACCAGTTCGGGGGGGCTCACAACGATCTCGTTACCGTTGGCTTACCCTGAACTGGCCTCATGGCTCCCCATCCTGCACCGTCCCAGCCCGATCCGCAGCCCTTCGTGGTCAAGGCGCGAGTTCGACCGAGATATACCCCCTAGGGTATGCTGTCCATGACGAACGGAGCCCAGGTGAACACCTCATCCACCCCCACTTCCACCCCTACTGTCCTCGACCGGCTGCGACGCCTCTTCGGCGGCAGGTCGGCGGATGGTCGCCTGGGCTCGAAGGTCAAGGCCGAACGAGCCCTCGACCTGGTCCGGGACGGCGCGACGCTGCTCGACGTTCGCGAGAAGGTCGAATGGAAGTCCGGGCATGCGCCTGGGGCCATCCACGTCGCGCTGGGAAACATCGACCAAGCCCCGCGACGCCTGCACCAAGGTCGCCCGGTCGTCGTGATGTGCGCCAGCGGGATGCGCTCACGCACCGCAGCCAAGCACCTGCGCGCACTCGGGTATGACGCGGCGAGCCTCTCCGGTGGCCTGGCCGCCTGGCAGCGCGCCGGTGGCTCGGTCCGCCGATGAGCGCCATTGCCGGGACCGCCCCCACCGAGGGCGGCAGAAGGATCGTCATCGTCGGCGGGGTCGCCGGTGGTATGAGCGCGGCTGCCCGCGCGCGACGCCTGGACGAGACTGCCGAGATCGTGGTTCTCGAGCAGGGGGACTACGTCTCCTTCGCCAACTGCGGTCTGCCGTACCACCTTTCGGGCGAGATCGCCCAGCGGGACTCGCTGCTGCTGCACACCCCGGCGTCACTTGCGGCATCCCTGAACCTGGACGTGCGCACCGGACACCGGGTCACCGGCATCGACGGCTCGGCCCAGAAGGTCACCATCCAGACGGCCGATGGCACCTACCTCCTCCCCTACGACGCACTGCTGCTGGCGACCGGTGCGGTGGCTGTGACCCCACCCATCGAGGGCCTGGACCACCCTTGCGTGCACACCCTGCGCACCGTGCCCGACGTCGACGGGCTGCGCGATCGCATCGAAGATCTGCTGGAACGGGGAGGCGCGAGCAGGCAGGCCCCGAGCGCTGTCGTCATCGGTGCCGGTTTCATCGGCCTCGAGGCGGTCGAGGCGCTCACCACGCGCGGCCTGAAAGTTCATCTGGTCGAGCTGGCCGACCACGTCCTGCCGCCACTGGACGCCGAGCTCGCACCCCTGCTGGCCGAGGAGCTCGCAGCGCACGGCGTCGACCTCCGCCTGGCCGTGTCCGCGCAGTCGATCACCCCCCTGGGCGCGGATGAGCCCTCGGGCGGCAACAGCTCGGCCGGCGCCGTCACGGTCACCCTCTCCGATGGGGCCACCCTGACCGCCGACCTCGTCATCGTCAACGTCGGCGTACGGCCCGCGAGCGCGCTGGCTCGCGAGGTTGGTCTGGACCTGGGCCCGACCGGTGCGATCCGCGTCGACGCCGACCAGCAGACCTCCGACCCTCACATCTGGGCCGTCGGCGACGCTGTTGAGGTCACCCAGGCCATCACCGGAGCACGGATTCCCGTTCCGCTTGCCGGCCCGGCCAACCGACAGGGTCGTCGGGCGGCGGACTCCATCTGCGGGCACCGCACGACCCCCCAGGCCGCTGTTCTGGGCACTGCGATCGTGCGGGTCTTCGGCCTGACCGCCGCGACCACCGGCGCGAACCAGGCCACCTTGCGCAAGGCGGGGATCGAGCACGAGGTGGTCCACATCCACCCCGGGGACCACGCGGGCTACTACCCGGGGTCGGAACAGGTGCATCTCGTCGCGAGCTTCGCCCCCGACGGCACGCTGCTCGGGGCCCAGGCTGTTGGCCGGGCGGGCGTCGACAAGCGCATCGACATCCTCGCTGTTGCCATCCGGGCCGGTATGTCGGCGGACGACCTCGCGGAGCTGGAGCTCGCCTACGCCCCGCCGTACGGCTCGGCCAAGGACCCGGTGAACATGCTGGGTTTCGTGGCCCAGAACATCCTGGACGGCACGATGCCGCAGTGGCAGGCCCAGGACCTGGACGAGACCGCGGCAGCAACCCTGCTGCTGGACGTGCGGTCGCGGTCCGAGTTCGCCAAGGGCCATCTTGTCGGCGCCCTGAACATCCCCCACCTGGAGCTGAGGGCGCGCCTGGACGAGGTAGCCACGTCGGCGCACGGTCGTGGCGTGAGCGTGCACTGCGCCAGCGGCGTCCGGTCCTACCTGGCCACCCGGGTGCTCCGAAGCGCGGGGTTCGACGCCCGCAACCTCTCCGGTGGTTGGCTCACGCTAAACGCGGTCCACCCGAACCTCTGATCCCCAGTCCCGCCGATCCCTCACGAGATGGAGTCAGCATGCGAATGCACCTCAACCCGTCCTGGTCCCGCCCGATAGCTGCCGCCGCCCTGGCGGTGGCGGCTATCACCGGGATCAGCGCCTGCTCATCAAGCGAGCCCACGTCCAGCTCGGCCTCCCGGGCGACCGGGCAGCACCTGGCTGCCAGTGAGTTCTCCGACGCCCTGAAAGAGCCCGGCACGATCGTGCTGGACGTGCGTACTCCGGAAGAGTTCGTCAGCGGACACCTGCCGGAGGCGCAGAACATCGACATCGAGAGCCCCGACTTTGCGGCGCGGATCGCAGAGCTCGACAAGAAGGCGACCTACGCCGTCTACTGCCGCACCGGAAACCGTTCAGGCACGGCGCTGGAGCAGATGGCTGCCGCCGACTTCACGCATACATACGACCTTGCCGACGGGATCGTCGCCTGGCAGAGCATGGGCGGACCCATGGTGACCGGCGGCTCCTGACCCGGCTCAGCCTCGCCCGCACATACCGTCCATCCGGTCAGCGACGGCACCTTGGAGAACGTCCCAACCCGGCCGCTCAGCTGACGGCTGAAACTCTGGCACCATTGGCGCCAGTACTTCACCGAAGACGGCGGCCGCGACAAAGCCTGCGCCAAATGCGGCAAGGAACTGCCGACGTGGCCCAGCAACAAGAACAGCTACTTCCCTGATCGGGGTAGGTGGTGGTCAGTGCTCGAGCGCCTCCTTGACCGCGCCCGCACCCGTCAGCGAGCGGACCTCCATCTCGGCATACTTGTTCTCCATGTGTTCCTTGCTCGAGAGGGTGCCCAGGATGCCGAGCAGAAAAGAGGCCGGGATCGAGATGATCCCCGGGTTTGCCAGCGGGAACCACGCAAAGTCAGAGTCCGGGAACATCGCGGTCTTGTTCCCGGACACAGCCGGCGAGAAGGCGATGAGCGTGATGGTGATCACCAGGCCGCCGTAGATGCTCCACAAACAGCCACGGGTGTTGAACCGTTTCCAGAACAGCGAGTAGAGGATCGTCGGCAGGTTCGCGGAGGCGGCGACGGCGAAGGCCAGCGCGACCAGGAAGGCGATGTTCTGCCCGTTGGCGGCGATGCCGCCGAGGATGGCCACGATGCCCACCACGACCGCGGCAATGCGGGCCACCCTGACCTCCGAGCCCTCTGGCGCCTGGCCCTTGTGGATGACGCTGGCGTAGATGTCGTGGGCGAAGGACGCCGAAGCGGTGATGGTCAGGCCGGCGACGACCGCGAGGATCGTCGCGAACGCGACGGCGGAGATGACGCCCAGCAGCAGCGTGCCGCCGAGCTCGTAGGCGAGCAGGGGGGCCGCCGAGTTGGCCTTGCCCGGTGCCGCGTTGATCCGGTCCGCGCCGACCAGAGCTGCGGCCCCGTAGCCGAGGGTCAGCGTGAACAGGTAGAAGATGCCGATCAGCCAG
>JANOHS010000348.1:0-2426 GCA_031406655.1 Micrococcales bacterium | reverse complement strand
CGCACGCGCTTGGCCCGGATGGTGTGCGTGGCGTGGCGCATGTTGCCGCGCAGCTGGCTGTTGGCCAGTGCCTCCCTGGCCGCGATGGGGAACGGCGGCATACCGAGGAAGGTTGCGGTGCTGGTCATGCGACGGCCTCCGTCGATGCGAGGATCTCGGCCAGGTGCATGGTGCGGATCCCGGCCCGTTGGCGGGTCAGGAGCCCGCCGATGTGCATGAGGCACGAGCTGTCCCCGGTGACCAGCACCTCGGCGCCGGTCTCGCGGACGTGGCGGGCCTTGTCCGAGCCCATCGCCACCGATACGTCGGGGTTCTTCATCGAGAACGTGCCTCCGAACCCGCAGCACTCATCCGCCGACGGCAGGTCGATCACGGTGATCCCGCGCACCGCACGCAGGAGCCGCTCGGGCCGGTCCCCTACTCCCAGCAGCCTTTTGGCGTGGCAGTTGGGGTGCAGGGTGACGCTGTGCGGGAAGTAGGCTCCCACGTCCACCACGCCGAGCACGTCGACCAGGAACTCGCTGAGGTCGTAGACGTGGGGTGTGACGGCCTCCACCGCGCGCACCAGGCCGGGGTCACCGGAGCGTTCCGCGACGACCTGGTGCTGATGCCTCACCGACGCGGTGCACGAGCCGGACGGAGCAACCACGGCGTCGTACCCGGTGAACGCGTCGACGAAGGCTCGTACGACCGGGACGGCCTCGGGGATGTACCCCGAGTTGACGTGCATCTGGCCGCAGCAGGTCTGGGCCTTCGGGAAGTCGACGTCCACCCCGAGGCGGCGCAGCAGTCTCACGGTCGCCTGACCGGTCTCGGGGAACATCGTGTCGTTCAGGCACGTGACGAACAGGCCACCTTCACGGCAACATCCAGGACAGGACGTTCGACTGCAGGAAGACAAGGGCGCACATCAGCAGCAGGAAGCCCAGGCTCCAGACGATGACCTTGCGGAAGATGTCGCCCTCCTTGCCGGACATGCCGACGGCGGCAGCGGCGATCGCGAGGTTCTGGGGCGAGATCATCTTGCCCAGCACCCCGCCGGAGGAGTTGGCTGCGGCCATCAGCGCCGGGCTGAGCCCGGCCTTGTTGGCCGCGGAGACCTGCAACGCACCGAACAGGGAGTTCGAGGAGGTGTCCGAGCCGGTGACCGCCACGCCCAGCCAGCCCAGGATCGGGGACAGGATCGCGAAGGCAGCGCCGGCGCCGGCCATCCAGAAGCCCAGTGTGGTCGTCTGGCCGGAGGCGTTCATCACGTAGGACAGCCCCAGGACCGCCATGACCGTGATGATCGCGAACTTGAGCTGCACGTAGGTGCCGAGAAGTGCCTTGAACGCCTTGGCGGCAGAGATGCCCAGGACCGGGATCGAGAGCAGTCCGGAGATGATCAGCAGCGTGCCACCACCGGCCAACCAGTTGAGGGTGAACGTCGGTATGGCCGACGGCTTGCCCGACGAGGTCTGCAGGTCGAGCCCGGGCCACTGGAACTTCACCGTGGTGGAGGCCAACGCCTCCTTGATCGACGGGACCAGGGTGGCGATCGCGAAGACTGCGACGATGATCAGGTAGGGCGCGTAGGCCTTGAATACCTCGCTGCCACTGTCGTGGGTATGGGCGTCACGGGCGGCCAGCTCGGCAACGGTGCCGGTGCCTTGCCCGATCGGGTGGTCCGAACCCTCGGCCGGGTGGTCCGAACCGCCGACTGCCGCGCCAACCACGGCGCCAGAGGTGGCCGCCGAGCCGCTGCGAGAGCTGCCCGAGGTGGCTGCCGAGGTCGCGACCGTGGCGAGCTCCGGCACCTCTACGTACGCCTCGGCCGGGTGCCAGAAGCGCAGCAGCAGCACCACTGAGGCTGCCGCCACGAGCGAGGCGACGATGTCGGTCAGCGGGACAGAGATGAAGTTAGAGGTGACGAACTGGGCGATGGCGAACGTGATGCCACAGGTCAGCGTCGCCGGGAGCGTCACGCGGACGCCGCGGCCCTTGTCGATGATGAAGACCAGGGCCATCGGGACGAAGAGCGCGAGCAGGGGGGTCTGCCGCCCCACGATCGAGGCCAGGTCCTGCTCGGGCAGGCCGCTGACCTTGGCGAGCGTGGTGATCGGCACCGCCAGGGCACCGAAGGCCACCGGTGCGGTGTTCGCCACCAGCGCGACCACCGCAGCCTTGATCGGCTTGAACCCCAAGGCAATCAGCATGACGCTGGTGATGGCCACGGGCGTGCCGAAACCGGCCAGTGCCTCCAGCAGCCCGCCGAAGCAGAAGGCCACGATGACCGCCTGGATCCGCTGGTCGTCACTGACCTTGGCGAAGGAGCGCCGAAGGACGTCGAAGTGGCCCGTGACCACTGTCATGTTGTAGACCCAGATCGCGTTGATCACGATCCACAGGATCGGGAAGAACCCGAATGCCGCCCCCTCAGTCCCGGC
>JANOHS010000336.1:0-2436 GCA_031406655.1 Micrococcales bacterium | reverse complement strand
GGTCTGGAAGTGCTGCTGCACCAGCAAGGTCGTCGGCACCAGGATGGCGGCCTGCTTGCCGTCCTGGATCGCCTTGAACGCCGCCCGCACCGCGATCTCGGTCTTGCCGTACCCGACGTCGCCGCAGATCAGCCGGTCCATGGGAACCTCGCGTTCCATGTCGACCTTGACCTCGTCGATGCTGCTGAGCTGGTCGGGCGTCTCGACGTAGACGAAGGCGTCCTCGAGCTCACGCTGCCATGGGGTGTCCGGCCCGAAGGCGTGACCCTTGGTCGCCATCCGGGCGCTGTAGAGGCGGATCAGCTCGCCGGCGATCTGCTTCACATGCTTCTTGGCACGGCCCTTGGTCTTGGCCCAGTCCGCCCCGCCCAGCTTGTTCAGGGTGGGAGCCTCGCCGCCGACGTACCGGGTGATCTGGTCGAGCTGGTCGGTCGGCACGAACAGGAGGTCGGCCGGTTGGCCCCTCTTGCTCGAGCCGTACTCCAGCAGGAGGTATTCGCGGGCCGCTCCCCCGACCGTGCGCTGCACCATCTCGGCGAACTTGCCGACGCCGTGCTGCTCGTGGACGACGTAGTCACCGGGGCGCAGCTCCAGAGGGTCGACCTGGTTGCGGCGTCTCGAGGGCAACCTGCGCATGTCCTTGGTGGAGGTGCCCTGGCTGCTGGAGCCGGTCAGGTCGGACTCGGTGACGACCACCAGCTTGGCGCCGGGGGCGACGAACCCGCGCACCAACGCCCCGGTGGTCACCTGGATGAGGCCGGCGGGAAGCTCCTCAAGCCTGACCGCACCGGTCGAGATGCGGCTGGGGATGTCGTGCTCGGACAGGACCTCGCTGACCCGCTTGGCCAGCCCGAGGCCATCGGTCACGACGACGGTGTGCCAGCCCTCAGCAGCCCATTGCCGCAGGTCCGCGACCGCGCGCTCGGTGTCCCCGCGATAGGCCTCAACATCGGTCGACCCGATGGTCAGCCGTTCAACGGCGCTGTCAACCAGGTCGGTCAGCTCGGCGTCGCTGCCGAAGCTGGTCAGCGACCACCACGGGCGACCCGTCTCGATCGCGTGGGCCTGGACGTCGTCCAGCGACCAGTACGACGCGGTGCCCAGGATCGCGTGAAGGTCGATGGGAACGGCGTTGCCGGCAGCCGCGTTGGACCAGCTCGCGTCAAGGAACTCGTCGCTGGTGGCCACCAGGTCGTAGGCCCGCTTGCGCACCCGCTCGGGGTCGGTGAGGACCACGTGGGTGCCCTGCGGCAGCGCGTCGAGCAGACTCTCCATGCCGTCGACCAGCGCGGGCGCAAGGGACTCCATGCCCTCGACGGCGATGCCTTCGGCCACCTTGCCCAGCATGTCGGCGACCCCTGGCAGCTGCCCGGCGAGGATCGCTGCCCGCTCCCGCACGGCGGTGGTCAGCAGCACCTCACGGCACGGCGGAGCCCACAACCCGTGTCCGGCGACCTCGAGGCTGCGCTGGTCCGCGACCTTGAACCAGCGGATCTCCTCGACCGTGTCCCCCCAGAACTCCACCCGGACCGGGTGCTCCTCGGTGGGCGGGAAGACGTCGAGAATGCCTCCGCGCACAGCAAACTCGCCCCGGCGCTCGACCAGGTCGGTGCGGACGTACGCGGCTGCGGCCAGGGCCTCGACCACGTCACCCATCGGCATCTCGTCGTCGGCCTTGAGAGCGACGGGAACCAGGTCGCCCAGCCCCTTGACCAGTGGCTGCAGCAGCGCACGCACCGGAGCGACCACGACGTCGAGAGGCCCGTATGCCGTACCCGTCGCCTCGGGGTGGGTGAGCCGGCGCAACACGGCCAGCCGCCGGCCCACCGTGTCGCTGCGCGGGCTGAGCCGTTCGTGCGGCAGCGTCTCCCAGCTCGGAAAGTCGGCCACGACGGCGCTCGGCAGGAAGCAGCGCAGCGCAGCGACCAGGT
The DNA here is from genome assembly GCA_031406655.1 of Micrococcales bacterium. Taxonomy (GTDB): domain Bacteria; phylum Actinomycetota; class Actinomycetes; order Actinomycetales; family Dermatophilaceae; genus UBA4719. The sequence continues at coordinate 505 of JANOHS010000336.1, read as the reverse complement.
CCTCGGCCTCACGCCCGGTGGCGGTCACGGCGAGGATCGGGCGGCGGACGCTGCTGTCCTGAGCACCGGCCAGGGCCGCGATCAGCGGCGGGCGGGCGCCCGCGGATACAGCGATGTCCAAGACCGAGCGTGTGCGCTGGTCAACCGCCTCCGGCGCGGTGAGGATGCGTCGCACCATGGGGTCGGTGACGAGGACGTCCAGCAACGGGGTGAGGCTCATGGTGCGAAAAAGCTCCTATCGCGAGTGCCAGTGCTGCTGTGCGGCGACCAGGCCCTCAGCGACGAGGTGCTCGACGGCGTCGGCGGCGTCGGCGATCAGCATGGGCACCTCGGTGCGCTCCGAGCCCGAGAAGTCGTGCAGCACGTAGTCCGCTGCGTCCATCCGACCCGGTGGGCGCCCGATGCCGAGCCGGATGCGCAGATAGTCCCTGGTACCAACGGACTTGGTGATCGAACGCAGGCCGTTGTGACCACCCTCGCCGCCGCCGAGCTTGAGCCGCACGTC
>JANOHS010000335.1:0-1954 GCA_031406655.1 Micrococcales bacterium | reverse complement strand
CCATTGCCGCCGTCAGGTCCGCCGAGCGGTTTGAACTTCTCACGGCGCACCGATGCGACCCCGTGTCCCCCGTCGCCGGCAGCGACGTGAAGGGCGACGTGGTCGACGAAGCTAGCCATGAGATCTGTTGCCGGCTGGTGCTGGCAGGAAGTCAGGCAGACTCGGTGGCAGCAGCGGGCTCAACGATGTTGACCGTCTTGCGTCCACGCTTCTTGCCGAACTTCACCGCGCCGGCGACGAGCGCGAAGAGCGTGTCGTCGCCACCACGGCCAACGCCGTCACCGGGGTGGAAATGGGTGCCACGCTGGCGGACCAGGATCTCGCCCGCGTTGACGGCTTGGCCGCCGAACCGCTTGACGCCAAGGAACTGGGCGTTGGAGTCGCGCCCGTTGCGCGTCGAGGATGCGCCCTTTTTGTGTGCCATGTCAGTGCCTGCCTTAAGTTCTGGGGCTTGTCAGATTCGAGAACGACCGGATGATCGGGGCTCAGGCCTCGATCGCGGTGACCTTGATCTGGGTCGAGTGCTGACGGTGACCCTGACGTTTGCGGTAGTTGGTCTTGTTCTTGAACTTCATGATGGTGATCTTGGGGCCCTTGGTGGCCTTGACCAGCTCGGCTGTCACCTTGACCTTCGCAAGCTTGCTCGCGTCGCTGGTCACGGTGGATCCATCGACCAGCAGAAGAGGTGTGAGCTCGATGCTGTCGCCGGCCTCACCCTTCACCTTGTCGATGATGAGGACGTCACCGACGGAAACCTTCTCCTGACGGCCGCCTGCGCGAACGATCGCGTACACGTTGAACTCACTCTCTTACGGTTTGTTCGGGGCAGATGGCCACTGGCAACCGGCTCATGGTCTCCGGGGAGACACGGGCACGGTGGGCGCACCAAGGGGTCAGACTACTTGCTTGGCCGCCTATGAATCAAACTCGCCGACGTTGGAACCCGTGCTGACGCCGGGGGGAGGTCCAGCAGGTGCCATCACGCGAGCGCGCTTGCGACGGCCGCGCGCCACAGGTGCTGCCACCTGCGGCACCTCGGCCACCGGGGCGGCCTCGTCCAGCATCTTCGATGGCTCATCCAGCGTTACAGATGGTTCGGAGGGCGGCGGCTCGAACGGGGCCGTCTCGGGCTCGATGGAGACCACGGGCTCGACCGAGACCGCCGGGGACTTCGCCGACCGTGATGAGCGGCGCCTCGACTTCGTCGGCGTCGTCTCCGTCACGACGTCGACGGGGACGTCCATCGGGAGCTCCACCACGTGCTCGTCGACCTCAGCGTCCGCCTGCGCGTGGGATGCGGCGTGGATCGCGGCCGCGTGCGCAGCGGCGGCGATCTGGGCCGGCGTCGGGCCATCCGGCGTCGCCTTGGGCTCGGGTGAGCCGGAGAAGTCGGTATCGCGTCCGCTCCCCCGGGTGCGACGGCCACGAGTCCCCCGCCCGCCACCCGAGTCGCCGCCACCAGAGTTGCCGCCACCGCTGCTGCTACCGCCACCGGAACCGTTGTTCACCGCAGACTCGGCGACCGGCTCGGCGCTGATGATGATGCCGCGGCCGTTGCAGTGCTCACAGGTCTCGGAGAAGACCTCGATGAGGCCGCCACCCACCCGCTTGCGGGTCATCTGAACCAGCCCCAGCGAGGTCACCTCTGCGACCTGGTGCTTGGTGCGGTCGCGCCCCAGGCACTCGAGCAGTCGACGCACCACGAGGTCGCGGTTGCTCTCGAGCACCATGTCGATGAAGTCGATGACGATGATGCCGCCGATGTCACGCAGCCGCAGCTGACGCACGATCTCTTCGGCTGCCTCGATGTTGTTCTTGGTGACCGTCTCCTCGAGGTTGCCGCCAGAGCCGACGAACTTGCCCGTGTTGACGTCAATCACGGTCATCGCCTCGGTCCGGTCGATCACCAGAGAGCCACCGGAGGGCAACCAGACCTTGCGGTCCATGGCCTTGG
>JANOHS010000293.1:0-24074 GCA_031406655.1 Micrococcales bacterium | reverse complement strand
TGGTGATCACGTTGACGACGCCTGCTGGCACGCCGCACTCGGAGAGCAGGTCGGCCAGTGCCAGCATCGACAGCGGGGTCAGCTGGGCCGGCTTGACCACCATCGTGCAGCCCGCCGCCAGCGCCGGGCCGATCTTGCGGGTGCCCATGGCCAGCGGGAAGTTCCACGGCGTGATCATCAGCGTGGGACCCACCGGCTGCTTCATCGTCATCAACCGGGTCGCGCCGTTCGGGGCGGTTGACCAGCGCCCGCTGATGCGGACTTCGCCCTGTTGATGACCCTGGAGATGGGTAAGCCACTGGCCGAGGCGCGTGCCGAGGTGGCCTACGGCGCCGAGTTCTTCCGCTGGTTCTCGGAGGAGGCGGTCCGCATCAGCGGCCGCTGGTCAACCGCCCCGAACGGCGCCACCCGGTTGATGACCATGAAACAGCCGGTCGGTCCCACCTTGATGATCACCCCGTGGAACTTTCCGCTGGCCATGGGGACCCGCAAGATCGGCCCGGCGCTGGCGGCCGGCTGCACCATGGTGGTCAAGCCGGCCCAGCAGACCCCGCTCTCGATGCTGGCCCTGGCCGAGCTGCTGGCCGAGTGCGGTGTGCCCGCGGGCGTCGTCAACGTCATCACCACGACCCGCACGGCTGAGGTGGTCGAGCCGATCATCCGCGACCCGCGGTTGCGCAAGCTCACCTTCACCGGGTCCACACCGGTGGGCCGCAGGCTCGTCGAGCAGTCCGCGGAGCAGCTGTTGCGGGTCTCGATGGAGCTCGGCGGCAACGCACCGTTCCTTGTCTTCGAGGACGCCGACGTGGATGCGGCTGTGGCTGGGGCGATGGTGGCCAAGCTTCGGAACATGGGCGAGGCCTGCACGGCGGCCAACCGGTTCCTGGTCCACGAGAGCGTTGCCGATGAGTTCGCGACCAAGTTCGCCACCAAGATGGCCGGTATGACGGTCGGTCCGGGCGCGCAGGACGGCGTCACCATCGGCCCGCTGATCGACGCCAAGGCGCAGGCGGGGGTGGCTGGCATGGTCGATGACGCGGTGGCCAAGGGCGCCAAGGTTGTCTGCGGCGGGGAGACGGTCGGCAGCCAGGGCTACTTCTACTCACCCACGGTCCTGACCGGGGTGCCGGCGGACGCACGGATGATGAGGGAGGAGATCTTCGGCCCGGTTGCACCCATCGCGACCTTCGCCACCGAGGCGGAGGCGATCGCGCGGGCCAACGACACGGAATACGGCCTGGTCGCCTATGTCTTCACGCGCGACCTCTCGCGCACGCTGCGGGTCAGTGAGGCCCTGGAGTTCGGGATGGTCGGCATCAACCAGGGCATCGTGTCCAACCCTGCGGCGCCCTTCGGCGGGGTCAAGCACTCCGGCTTCGGGCGTGAGGGTGGCTTCGAGGGCATCGAGGAGTACCTCGAGATCAAGTACGTCGGCATCGCCCCCTGACCAAACCTAGGGACGGTGTCCCGACCGACCTGCCAAACCTAGGGACGGTGCCGGCAAACGGGAGCCAACCTAGGGTTCGAAGCGGTAGCCGATGCCGGGTTCGGTGATCAGGTGCCGAGGATGGGCCGGCTCCGACTCGAGCTTTCGACGCAGCTGGGCCAGGTAGACCCGCAGGTAGTTCGTCTCGGCGCCATAGGCGGGACCCCATACTTCCTGCAGCAGCTGCTTGCCGGTGACAAGTGTTCCGGGGCGTCGGGTCAGGACCTCCAGCACGTGCCATTCGGTAGGCGTCAGCCGGACCTCCTGGTCGCCGCGGGTGACCCGTTTGGCGGCCAGGTCGATGGTGAACGTTTCCGTGGTGATGACCGGAGCGTCCTCATCGGGTTGCGCCCTTCGGAGGGCGGCGCGGATGCGGGCGAGCAGCTCGTTCATCCCGAAGGGTTTGGTGAGATAGTCATCTGCCCCGGCGTCCAGCGCCTCCACCTTGTCGTCCTGGGTGTCGCGTGCGGACAGGATGATGATCGGGACGCTGGTCCAACCCCGCAGCCCGTGAACCACCTCCACCCCGTCCATATCGGGCAGGCCGAGGTCGAGGATGACCAGGTCAGGAGGCGTCGAAGCCGCGGCCCGGAGGGCTCCCGCTCCATCCTCAACTGCGTCGACCTCGTATCGGCGCGCACGCAGGTTGATGGCCAGCGCCCGACGCATCTGGGGCTCGTCTTCCACGATCAGGACCCTGGTCATCGGGCAACCGGCAGGCTGATCGTCATGGTAAGCCCGCCGCCGGGTGTGGCCGATGGCGTGAGCTTGGCGTGCATGGCCTCGGTGAACCCTTGCGCGATGGCGAGCCCCAGCCCCAGGCCTGCGCCGGCGTCGTGGTCCCCGAGGCGCTGGAAGGCCGTGAACATGCGGTCCCACTGGGATGCCGCGATGCCGGGGCCGAGGTCAATCACGCGCAGATGTACCCAGGCGGGCGGCGCGTCACTGGCCTCCGGATCCGACCCGTGGGCTGCTCGTGCCGGTTCCGCGTGGATGCGGACCGGCACGCCGGGCGGGTTGAACCGGCGCGCGTTGTCCACCAGGTTGGCCACCACCCGTTCCAGCAGCCCGGCGTCCGCGCGTACCAGGGGGAGGTCCTCGGGCACGTCGACGGTGACCTCCGCCTCCGAGCCCAGCAGCGCCCGCGCCACCACCTCGTCCAGAGCCACTGGGCTGACGTGCACCGATACGGCACCGGCCTGGATCCGGCTCATCGCAAGGATGTTGGAGATGAGGTCGGTGAGCCGGTCGGTTGACTCATCGACGGTCAGCAAGAGCTCGCGCTTTTCCTCCGTCGTCCAGGAGATGTCCTCCTGGCGCAGGCTGGAGACGGCCGCCTTGATCGCGGCCAAGGGGGTCCGAAGGTCGTGGCTCACCGCCGCTAGCAGGGCTGAGCGAACCCGGTCGGTCTCTGCGAGCTGGCGGGCGTGGGCCGCCTGCTCGGCCAGCTGCTGTCCTTGCCATGCCCGACCCGCCATCGCCGCGAGCACACCGAGCAGCCGACGGTCCTCGGCGAAGACCTCCGGCCCGTACGCCACCAGGTTCAGGCCATCGCTTGAGGCCACGGTCAGGGTTGGAGGATCCGTCGGGCGCGGGCCGACCGAAGCCAGCGGGTGGTCAGTGCGGGTGGGATCCACCAGCGCGACAGTGCCCATCCCGAACAGGCCGCGCACCTGCTCGAGCACCGCCACCAGCGAGGCTCCGTTGATCTCGGCCGAGCTGAGCTGAGAGATCAGGCGCGACTCGATCCGGGTGCGTTCGGCTGCCTCCCGGTTCCGGGCACCCAGCTCGACGGTGACGCTGACCAGGACCGCGGCCAGGACGAAGACGGCCAGGTCGATGGCGGCGTCCCTGTTTCCCACGACCAGCGTGTAGTACGGCGGTGTGAGGAACCAGTTGACCAGCAGGAAGGACGCCACGGCCGCGAGCAGGGCGGCCCCGACGCCGCCGATCACTGCCACGACCACGACCGCGAGCAGGTAGATCAGCAGCGTGCTCTCGACGGCCACGCTTGATCGCACCTCGACCATTGCGATGGTCAGCAGCGGCACCCCAAGGGTCGCGACCAGGGCGCCGGCCCAGTGGCGGGACCGAGACAGGCCGCCGACTGACCGAGGCAACGCCACTACCGGGGTCCCGGCGCCGGCGGCGTCCACTCGGGACTGGACCATCACGCCATCAGCGTCCCACAGGGCTCGCATGGTCCGGAGCCCGTTTCGGCTCCTCGCTCAGTGGCTCCGCGCGGCGGGACTCGGCGATCTCGGCGGACGTGAGCTGGAAGGGGACGCTGGTCACCATGACACCTGGCTGGAACAGCAACCTGGTCTTGAGCCGCAGCGCGCTCTGGTTGTGCAGCAGATGCTCCCACCAGTGACCGACGACATACTCGGGAATGAAGACGGATATGACGTCGCGCGCGCTTTCGCGGTGCAGGTGCCTGATGTGCTCCATCACGGGTCGCGTCACATCCCTGAATGAGGAGTCCAGCACCGTCAACGGCACCGGCACATCGCGCTCCACCCACTCATGCATCAGCTCCTCGGTCTCCTCCGGCGAGGTCCGCACCGTGAGCGCCGTCAGCGTCTGCGGACGCGTCGCCCGGGCGAAAGCCAGTGCCCGCAGCGTCGGGGCGTGCAACTTGGAGACGAGGACGATCGCGTGGATCCGGCTCGGCAACAGCACTCCGGCCGGCGCGGGTGCGAGCTCGATGTTGACCCGGTCGTAGTGGCCTCGGATCGCGGTCATCATCAGGAAGACCAGTGGCATCGCGATCACCACGATCCATGCGCCATGGGTGAACTTGGTGACCAATACGATCACCAGCACCAGGGCCGTGGTGGCCGCGCCCAGGCCGTTGATCGCCAGGGAACGCGTCATCCTTCTGCGCGCCACCGGCTGAAGTGCCCGGGGTAGCAGCGTCAGCCAGTGCCGCACCATCCCGGCCTGGCTCAGCGTGAACGAGACGAAGACCCCGATGATGTACAGCTGGATGAGGCGGGTTGTGCTGGCGTCGAAGGCCCAGATGAGCGCGACCGCCAACAGGGCCAGGATCACGATTCCGTTGGAAAACACCAGCCGGTCGCCCCGCCTGGCGAACTGCCGGGGCAGGAACCCGTCCTGGCCCAGAATCGAAGCCAGTATCGGGAACCCGTTGAAGGCCGTGTTGGCGGCCAGCACCAGGATCGCCGCAGTGAAGGCCTGTACGGCGTAGAAGCCGATCGAGCCGCCGCCGAAGACAGCCCCGGCGATCTGGGCGATGACGGTCTTCTGGCTGTACCCGTCCGGGGCACCCACCAGCTGGGAGGCATCGACCCCCACGTGCACCTTGGTGACCAACGCCAGAGCAGTGATTCCCACAAACATGATGATCGTGAGGATCCCCATGATGGCCAAGGTCGAAGCCGCGTTCCGGCTCTTGGGCTTCTTGAAGTTGGGGACACCGTTGCTGACTGCCTCCACCCCCGTCAGCGCGGTGCACCCTGAGGCGAAGGCACGCAGAACCAGCGCCACCAGCAATAGCCCGCTGACCTGCTCTTGGGCTCGCAGGCCGATCGTCGCGGACTCCGCCAGCGGGGCATTGTTGCCGAGCGACTGGAACAGCCCCAAGGCGATCATGGCGAACACGCTGAGAACGAAGCCGTAGGTGGGAATCGCGAAGAACTGGCCCGACTCCTTCAGACCACGCAGGTTCATCAGCGCCAGCAGCGCCACCAGCCCAACCGCCAGGGTCACGGCGTGCGGGGCGAGGGAAGGAACCGCCGAGACAATGTTTGCCACTCCGGCTGCCACCGACACCGCAACAGTCAGGACGTAGTCCACCAGCAGTGCGCTCGCCGCAACGAGGGCAGCTCGGCGCCCCAGGTTGGCCCGGCAGACCGCGTACGCCCCGCCGCCGTCGGGATACGCGTGACACGTCTGGCGGTACGACAGCACAACGACGACCAGCAGGAGCACGACCGCGCCGGCCACCCACGGCGTCAGGTGCAGCAGCGTCAGACCACCCAGGCTGAGCATGAGCAGGATCTCTTCGGTGGCGTATGCGTTGGACGACAACGGGTCGCTGCAGAACACCGGAAGCGCAAGCTTCTTGGGCAGCAGCGTCTCGCCCATCTTCGAGCTATGTAGGGGACGACCGACCAACAGCCGCTTGGGAACTCCGGCAACCTTGTTCACCCAACCAGCGAAACACCGAGGTCCTTCACGAAGGAGCCATCTTGATGCTTCCCTAACGCCCTTGAACCAAACGTTGACGCCGTCCTAACGCCAGGCGTGCACTGAGCGCAGTGACCACGGTATGCCGGCTGGTCACGCCCCGATACGTTGGCCGATCCCGGGTACATGGCACGGTTTGCGTGCTAGCCTCATTTCTGGTTGCAGTTGCAGTTCCTCGCAGATCGAGAAGTGCCCGCTCCGGCGGGCTTTTTTCATAACAACGGGCGTGTCCCGCTAGTTGTGGGGGTAGTGCGGCAGCCTGGAGCCCATGAAGTGTGGACTCCACTGGCTAACAAGAAAGAGTTATCCCCATGGCACAAGGCACCGTTAAGTGGTTCAACGCTGAAAAGGGCTTCGGATTCATTGCCCAGGACGGCGGAGGCCCGGACGTGTTCGTTCACTACTCCGCGATCGAGACGAGCGGCTACCGTTCGCTCGAAGAGGCACAGCGCGTGGAGTTCGAGGTTACCCAGGGCCCGAAGGGTCCTCAGGCTGAGAAGGTTCAGGCACTCTGATCCAACGAACCAGCTGCGACTGACAAGTCGTCGCACAAAGCCCCCGGCTTCGGCCGGGGGCTTTGTCGTGCCAACCTAGGGACGGGGCGACCGAGGTTTGGCTGGTGGTGACCGGCACTGTCCCTAGGTTTGGCGGGTTGGGACCAGCACCGTCCCTAGGTTTGGCTGGTTGGGACCGGCACCGTCCCTAGGTTTGTTGGAGGTTGGCCAGGAAGGCCTTGGCGATGGGCGCGGCCACGGCGCCACCGCTCCTGCCCTCCTCGACCAGGACGGCGAAGGCCACGTTGCCCTGCCAGCCGACGAACCAGGCACGAGTCTCTGGCGGGTTGGCCGACCCGTGCTCCGCGGTTCCGGTCTTGCCGAACACGGGACCTCCCGGGACGGACTTGAGAGCGGTTCCGGTGCCGTCGGTGACCACAAGGCGCATCAGCTCTTGGAGCTCACCAATCACCTTGGGGTCCAACGCTTTTGGCGCCCGGTCAGCCCCGGAAACGGCCGGAGCGCGGATCAGGGCAGGCTCGATGTAGCTGCCCCTGGCCACCGAGGCGACCATGACCGCGAGGGATGCCGGTGAGGCCAGCGTCTTGGCTTGGCCGAACGCTGTTGCTGCCTTCTCCGTCTTGGAGGTCGCAACTGGCACCGATCCCGCGAACGTCCCTGCGACGCCCAGGTGCTTGTCCCAGCCCGAGCCGACGCCGAGAGCGGCCGCGGCGTCGTGGACGTCGGAGTCGGCCATGGTGGCAGCCAGGGCGGTGAAGGCCGTGTTGCACGAGTGCGCGAAGTCCACCGAGAACGGCACCTGACCGAGCCTCTCGCCCTCGTAGTTCCGCACGGAGAGGCCGTCCACCACGACGGTCGGCGGGCACGGGACCACTTTCGATGGCGACAACCCCTTGTCCAGCAAGGAGTACGTCGTGGCGACCTTGAGGGTCGATCCGGGCTGGTACTGGCCGAGCAGCGCGCGGTTCATGCCGAGCGCTGGCGAGTTGGCCACTGCCAGCAGGTCACCGGTAACGACGTCCACGGCCACCAGGGAGGAGGGGACCTCGCCGGTGCCGCCCAGAGCCGACTCGGCAGCGGACTGGATCCGGGGGTCAAGCGTCAGGGTCATCGGGGCGCCATCGGTGGCGGCCTGCTCGAACAAGGCGACATCCGGCTTGTCGCTCGCGGTCACGGTGATCCCCGGAGTGCCGCCGAGCACCGCGTCGTACTGACCCTGCAGACCGCTCAGCCCGGCGAAGTCACCGGCGACGTAGCGACCCTTGCCGTTCTTGATGGCTTCGGCTGTCACCGACCCGTAGGAGCCCAGCAGCGGTCGCGCGAAGGTGGACGACGGCGCCAGCGGCTGCTCGCGCGGGGGGTAGACGACACCGATGAGTGCATCGAGCTGCGACCTGAGGGCCTGGAACGCGGCTTCGCGATAGATGATGACGGGGATCGGCGCCTTCGAGCCGGACGCCTTGGCTGCGGTGTACTTGGCGACCAGCGAGCCGGCAGGCTCCTCGACGACCTTCTCCAATGCCGTGACCGTCGCGGCTGACGCTCGCGCCGGGTCGATCGCCACGTCATAGACCTTGCCGACCGACAGGATCGGTGCACCGTCACGGTCCAGGACGTCCCCCCGCTCGCCCCAGGTCCGCTTGGCGACCAGCTTTGCCGTGGCGTCCACGCCCGGGGCCCACATCGACGCGCCGGCCTTCGCCACGACAACCCAGGTCTCGCTCTCGTTGCGCCGCAGGGAGATCGGCATCGCGTAGGTCCACGTTGCCCCCTCGGCCACGGTCCAGGCCACGGACAGGTTGCCGGTTGCGCTGTCGTCCTGACGGAGCAGCGACGTCACAGCGACCTTGACGGGCGCGCTGCCGAGTCCCGCGGTTGCGGTCCTGAAACCGGCTGCGACCTGGTCGGCGCTCTGGCCGGCATACGCCACGCCCTTGACGTCGCGCTGGGACCACGCCACGGCGAAGCGGTCGGCCGACGCTCGTGCCTCGTGGTCGAGGCTGGCCTGCCGTCGGTTGTCGACGTACGCGAACCCGCCAGCGGCCGCCGCCGCGACCACTCCGGCCACGACCGAGGCGATGATGATGCGTCTGCTCATGGCCACCATCCAACCGCAGGCCAGATTGTGCGATGCGTTTGGCCCGAGTCCTCCCGACCGCGGGAATTGCGTGGCAGAGTCACGGCCATGAAGAGCACCATGCAAGAGTCGCCGTTGCTGATCTCGCGCATCCTCCTGTCGGGCACGCGGTTGCACGCCGAGCAGGAAGTCGTCACCTGGACCGCGGACGGGGCGCGGCGGACCTCGTATGCCGAGGTGGGGACGCAGTCCGCTCAGCTCGCAAACGCCTTGCGGGGCCTGGGGATCGACGGTGACCAGCGCGTCGCCACCTTCATGTGGAACAACGCCGAGCACCTCGTGGCCTACCTGGCCGTTCCGTCCATGGGTGCTGTCCTGCACGCGGTCAACATCCGGCTCTTCCCCGAGCAGATCATCTACGTCACCAACCACGCCGCGGACCAGGTCGTCATCCTGGACAACAGCCTGGCCGCGCCGTTCAGCAAGCTGTTGCCGCACCTGCTGACGCTGCGTCACCTCATCGTCAACGGCCCGATCCCCGACGAGGTCCGCGAGGCGCTCGAGGCGGCTCCCCAGATCGAGGCCGTCCACGACTGGGAGACCCTGCTCGCCGCCGAGCCGCCGAGCTTCGACTGGCCGGTGCTGGACGAGCTCGACGCATCCTCCATGTGCTACACCTCGGGCACGACGGGCAACCCCAAAGGTGTGGCCTACTCCCACCGCTCGAACTACCTGCACACCTTCCAGGTGTCGATGAGCCTGGGCTTCGCGCAGGGCGACCGTCTGTTGGCCGTCGTCCCGATGTTCCACGCCAACGCCTGGGGTCTGCCGTATGCGGCGTTGATGCTGGGTGCCTCGCTGATCATGCCCGACCGGTTCCTGCAGGCGGAGCCGCTCGCCAAGATGATCGAGGCCGAGAAGGTCACCGGCGGTGCCGCCGTCCCGACCATCTGGACCGATCTGCTGCGCTACCTCGACGAGCACCCGACAGACACCTCCAGCGTGCGCTCGGTCATCGTCGGAGGTGCCGCCTGCCCGCTGTCGCTGATGAGGGCCTACGAGGAGCGGCACGCCATCACGGTGATCCACGCGTGCGGTATGACGGAGATCTCGCCGCTCGGGTCGACCGCGTCGGCACCGGCCGGCACGACCGGCGACGAGCACTGGACCTACCGCCAGACCCAGGGCCGCATCGCCTCCTCCCTCGAAGCGCGACTGGTCGGCCCTGATGGCGTCGAGCTTCCCTGGGACGGCGAGAGCGTGGGGGAGCTGCAGATGCGCGGACCGTGGGTCACGGGCAGCTACTACGACAACGGCACCAACAGCGCGGCAGAGCGGGCGGATGCCGAGTCCAGGTTCGACGACGGCTGGTTGCGAACGGGCGACGTGGGTTCCCTTACCGCCAATGGCTTCCTGAGGCTCACCGACCGCGCCAAGGACGTGATCAAGTCCGGTGGCGAGTGGATCTCCTCCGTCGAGCTCGAGAACGCTCTGATGGCTCACCCCGACGTGCTCGAGGCCTCCGTGGTCGGCGTCCCTGACGAAAGGTGGGGCGAGCGACCCCTGGCCACCGTCGTGCGCGCGGCCGACTCGACCATCGACGCGGAGGGGCTCCGGGAGTTCCTGGGCGACAGGATCGCCCACTGGCAGCTGCCCGAACGCTGGGCGTTCATCGACGAGGTGCCCAAGACCAGCGTGGGCAAGTTCGACAAGAAGCTGTTGCGCAAGCGGTATGCCGAAGGCGCGCTGAGCGTGCAGACCCTGGCCTGAGGCCTCTTTTGGGCGCGGCGGGCTTCTGAGGGACAATGGGTGCGGCACACCGCGATGGGTGTTGCCCAGCCGGGCTCGGCCACACTCCAGCCCGGCAAGATTCCCGCTGGAGCCTGGCTCGAGGCGGCAGCCGTGAGATGACAAGACAGAGGTGCGTAGGTGACCAATCCGGGAGCTGGTGACCGGACAGACCTCGACTCGCCATCCCCGCGAAGAGACCCCTCGAGGCGCGAGGTTCAGCGGGCCCATCGTCGGGATCACCGCCATCCACTGCTGCGGCGCGGCGTGATCGCGCTGGCCGCGGGACTCGCGGTGATGCTCGTGCTCGGCGGCCTGGCCTACGTCAAGCTCAACGGCAACATCAAGGCCTTCGATGTCTCCAAGCTGCTGGGCCAGCGCCCGCAGAACAACGTCGCTGCCAACAAGCTCACCAACCTCAAGCCGGTCAACATCCTGGTGATCGGCTCGGACACCCGTGACCTGGGGACCAGTGAGTTCGGGACCACCGGGGGGGCCCGCTCGGACACCACCTTGATCCTGCACCTGGCGGCTGACCGAGAGTCTGCCGTGGTGGTCAGCGTGCCTCGCGACTCGATGACCCGCGCACCCGGCGACTGCAAGGACACCAAGAGCAAGGTCGCGGACGGCCCGATCCGGCAGTGGAACACCAACTACTCGCTCGGCGGCCCGGCCTGCCTCATCCGCACGGTCGAGGGCAACACGGGGATCTTCATCGACCACTTCGTGGTGGTGAACTTCCTGGGATTCCAGTCGATGGTCGACGCACTCGGCTCGGTGGAGGTCTGTGTCCCCGAAGCCGTGGTCGACCCCCAGAGCCACCTGAACCTGCCGGCCGGCCGCAGCAGGGTCACCGGCAAGGACGCCCTGGCCTTCGTCCGTGTGCGTCACAACATCGGCAACGACGCGTCCGACCTCGGCCGGATCGACCGGCAACAGGCGTTCCTGTCCTCGATGGTCCAGGAGGCCACGAGCACCAACCTGCTCCTGCGACCGGACAAGCTCTTCCGCTTCCTCGACGCGGCGACCAGGTCGCTGACCACCGACCCGGGGCTGGCCAACCTCAACGAGCTGCGACACGTGGCCCAGAGCGTGGTGGGCCTGAAGTCCTCCCAGGTCCGGTTCGTGACCGTGCCGGTCGAGGACTATCCGCCGGACAGGAACCGCGTTCAGTGGACCGCGGCCGCCGACGGCTTGTGGAAGTCGATCCGTGAGGACGCTCCCCTGCCCGGGACCAAGCCCGCACCGGGGGCCAAGCCGACAGCGACGCCCACACCCACGCAGGTGCCCGTTCTGACGGTGACGCCGGACAAGATCACGGTCCAGCTCAGCAACGACTCCGGTGTCCCGGGTCTGGCCCAGCAGGCTGCCGACGACCTGCGCCTCCAGGGCTTCCAGATCGATGGTCTCTCGAACGGCAGCAGCCCCAAGGAAGGCGTGACCGTTGCCCACTCAGCCCTCAACGAGGACCAGGCCCGTACCGTCGCGGCTGCTTTCCCCGGGGCCGTCCTGAAGCAGGACGACACAGCCGGTGACGTCATCCGGGTCAGCATCGGCACCGGCAGCCCGAACGTGGTCGAGGTTCCCAACCGTCTCGGGAGCACGCCGCTGCCAACGCACACGCTGACCGCCGACGGCCCCACGTCCTCTCCCAGCGCGACGATCGCGGCCCGGACCGCGGACAGCGACATCTGCTCGGCGAAGTAGGGGAGGCCTCAGCAGCCCCACCATCCTGAGCACCGGGAGGGGCTGTTTTGTGAAACGGCGCCCCTCGCCGGTAGCCTGTGCAGGCTCCCGAACCGGTCGCCGACAGCGGCGGTCGACGAGGTGGCACGGAGGCGTCGCCTAGCCCGGTTTATGGCGCCCGCCTGCTAAGCGGGTTTGGGTTAATCCCCATCGCGAGTTCAAATCTCGCCGCCTCCGCCGACACCTGTTGGGCCCCCGACCTCGCGGCTGGGGGCCCAACACGTTTTGCTGCAGCCGAGGGCTCAGCTCAGGCCGAGGCGGGACTTGAGGCCGTCGAGCTCGGTCAGGAGCGCGGCCGGCAGTGTGTCGCCGAACTTGTGGAACCACGCCTGGATCTGGGTGACCTCGGTCTCCCACTCCGCCGGCGAGACGTCCAGTGCCGCGCTGACCTGTTCCGGTGTCATGCTCAGGCCGTCGGTGTCGAGCGACTCCATGGTCGGCACGTAGCCGATCGGGGTATCGGCGGCGGCGGCGCGGCCTTCGATCCGCTCGACCACCCACTTGAGCACGCGGGAGTTCTCGCCGAAGCCCGGCCACAGGAAGCTGCCGTCGTGGTCGCGGCGGAACCAGTTGACATAGAAGATCTTCGGCAGCTTGGCCGCGTCGGCACTCTTGCCGACAGAGAGCCAGTGGTCGAGGTAGTCACCGGCGTTGTAGCCGATGAAGGGCAGCATCGCCATCGGGTCGCGGCGCACGATGCCGACCTCACCGGTTGCAGCGGCCGTGGTCTCCGATGACAGGGTCGCGCCCATGAAGGTGCCGTGCACCCAGTCGCGGGACTCGGTGACCAGGGGGATGGTGGAGTTGCGCCGGCCACCGAACAGGATCGCCGAGATCGGCACACCCTGCGGGTCGTCGTACTCCGGTGCGAGGATCGGGCACTGCGAGATGGGGGTGCAGTAGCGGGAGTTCGGGTGGCTGGACAGGTGGCCGTTCTTGCCGTCCTCGGGCGTCCAGTCGTTGCCCTTCCAGTCGATGGCGTGGGCGGGCATGTTCTCCAGGCCCTCCCACCAGACGTCACCGTCATCGGTCAGGGCAACGTTGGTGAAGACCGAGTTGCCCTTCTCGATGGTGCGCATCGCGTTGGGGTTGGTCTTCTCGTTGGTGCCGGGCGCGACTCCGAAGAAGCCGAACTCGGGGTTGACCGCGTACAGGCGGCCGTCCTTGCCGAACCTCATCCAGGCGATGTCGTCACCGAGCGTCTCGACCTTCCAGCCGGGGATGGTGGGCGCCAGCATGGCCATGTTGGTCTTGCCGCAGGAGCTGGGGAAGGCGGCGGCGATGTAGTGGGTCTCCTTCTCCGGGGAGGTGAGCTTGAGGATCAGCATGTGCTCGGCCAGCCAGCCCTCGTCGCGGGCGATCACGGACGCGATACGCAGGCTGTAGCACTTCTTGCCCAGGAGGGCGTTGCCGCCGTAACCCGATCCGTAGGACCAGATCATCCGCTCCTCGGGGAACTGCACGATGTACTTGATGTCGTTGCACGGCCAGGGGATATCCGCCTGGCCGGGCTTGAGCGGGGCGCCGAGCGAGTGCAGCGCCGGGACGAAGTCGGAGTCGAGCTCCTCGATCCGCTTCAGGACAGCGGTGCCACACAGGGCCATCACGCGCATGGAGACCACGACGTATGCCGAGTCGGTGATCTCGACGCCGAACTTCGGGTCCTCCGCGTTGAGGCGTCCCATGACGAAGGGAATGACGTACATCGTGCGACCGGTCATCGAACCTCGGTAGAGGTGCCTCATGACCGTCTTCATCTGGTCCGGCGCCATCCAGTTGTTGGTGGGGCCGGCGTCCTTCTCCTCCACAGAGCAGATGAAGGTGCGATCCTCGACCCGCGCGACATCGGACGGGTCCGAGGCGCAGTGGAACGAGTTGGGCTTGAGGTTCTCGTTGAGGCGGGTGAAGGTGCCCGACGCGATGAGCGCGTCGGTCAGCGTCTTCCACTCCTGCTCGGAGCCGGTGACCCAGGAGATGCGGTCCGGCGTGGTCAGTGCTGCGACCTCGGCAACCCAGGCGGCCAGACGGCCGTGGCTGGTGGAGCCGTCGCTATGGATCTGCGGGTCTGTGGTGGTCGTCATGAGATTCGGCCATCCCCTTTCGCGCGGCGCCTCTCGGCTCGGTGCCGCCGGTTGTGTCCATGGCGTTCGTGGCCATCTGGTGGCCATCTGTGAACGCGCTTGTCCCGGTCACGGTACGGCCTTGGGCGAGCCGGAGGGAATGGCCGAGCCTGAACGGCTGGTGAATCATCCGGAATACGGCCTTGCCCGCGTCGGTTGAGGGGTGTGTAATGGTGTAATCACCTACTGACTGTAATTATGTAAGGAGACGGTCATGACACACGAACATGGCATCGGTTCCGGGTCACGGGGACCGCGATGGGGCGGTGGGTCCCGGCGAGGCGGACCCTTCGGACGCCCGGGTGGCTGGCAGCAGGGCGACCTGCCCGACGCCAGCGACGCGGCGTCTTGGTTCGCCGGGCGGATCCCGGACGAGTGGTTCACCGGCGACCTGCGCGTCACGGTCGACCGTGACGAGATCACCGTGATCGGCGAGCTGCCGGCGCCCGGCGGCGGCGAGGCGGCGGCGGCGGAGGGGCGGATCACCCGTTGTCGGGAGGACACCCGCGAGCAACGGATGAAGATCGCTGACGAGGCGCAGGCCAAGTACGGCCGCAGCGTGGCCTGGGGTGCGAGGATCGGTGAGACCGGTCGCCTGTTCACGCACCTATCCGTCCCTGCGATGACCAGGCTGCGCCAAAGTGAGCGCCAGGTGCTCGACACGCTGGTGGACGCCGGTGTGGCCCGGTCCCGTTCGGAGGCGCTCGCCTGGTGCGTGCGCCTGGTCGGGGAGCACACCGACGACTGGCTCAGCGGACTGCGCGAGGCCATGTCCGAGGTCGAGCGCCTGCGTGCCGAGGGCCCTTCCCTGTAAGCGCTGCTGGGCCGGGAGCGGATTTCCGTCTGAGGTCGACCAACCGGTAGTCTTTCGCGACGTTGCACCCGGCTGTGCCAGGTGGCGACACCCGCGCCCGTAGCTCAACGGATAGAGCATCTGACTACGGATCAGAAGGTTGGGGGTTCGAATCCCTTCGGGCGCGCTCCGTGTTGAGACGGAAACTCGCAGTTCAGAGCCCTGGTCCGCTTCGTGCGGGCCGGGGCTCTTGCGTTGTCGGGGGCGTGTTTGCTAACACCCTTGCTAACACCCGACCCTCACGCACTGTCAACACGCACGCCCAAAGCCTGCACGAACACGTCTGCCACCCTGGCCGCGTCATCGTGAAGAACGTGGGCGTAGACCCGCAGCGTGATGGAAGCGTCAGCGTGGCCGAGCCGATCGGCGACCACGTGGACCGGCACTCCGGCGAGCAGCAGGATCGTCGCGTGGACGTGGCGCAGGTCGTGCAGGCGAGCATGGGGCAACACGATCGACGGAGGCGGGCCGGATGCGGGCTTGTTGTGCGCAGCGATCAGCTTCGGCATGAGCTGCGAGACCGTGTCCGGGTACAGCGGAAGACCGAGGGACCTGGTGAAGGCGTAGTCACCTGAGGCCCAGTCCGGCCCGGCGAGCAGTCGATCACGACCCTGGTTGGCGCGGTGGGCCGCGAGGATCTTGATCGTCCCTGGGTCGAGGGTCACAACCCGTTCGCGCCCGCCTTTGGTCGTTCCTTCGACTCGCTTGCCCGCGATGACCGCGGTTGTGCCCCGAATCCGGATCGTCGCGTCCGCCAGGTCGACATCGGCCCAGCGCAGGTTGAGCAGCTCGCCGCGACGAGCACCGGAGTACGCAGCAAGGTGGAAGAACGGGTACAGCCGATGACTCTCGGTCGACTCGAGGAACGCCAGAAGCTGCTCCCGTGTCCAGACTTCGCGAGGGGCCGCAGCCACCCGGCGAGGGCGCTTGGCACGCTCGGCCGGGTTCGAGGTCAGGATCTGATCAACGCGCACCGCGTCATTGAATGCCTTGCGCAGCACGGCGTGGACGTAGTCGACGGTCCGAGGAGAAAGCCCTCTGCCTTGGACACCGCCCGTATCGCGCAGGTCCCGGTACAACTTCGTCAGTGCAGCGGGCTGCACGCCTTGAAGGCGCATGTGTCCCATTCTCGGCAGGACGTACCGGGTGACCAGGTCGCGGTAGCTGGCCATCGTCTGCGGCTTGACCTCGACCTCATGGTCGTCGAGCCATTGACCCAGATACTCCCCGACAGTGATCCGGCTCCGGTCGACGTACTCCCGCCTTCGAGCCTTCACCCGTGCGTCGTCGCGCGCCGACTTGGCTTCCTTCTCGGTCGTGAAGCCACCCACCCAGCGCGGGCGGCTTCGGCCGGTCTCGGGGTCCACGACACGGATCACGAAGGACCACGTGGAACCACGTTGCATCACCCCATCCTTGAGGCGAGCCATCACGCTGCCTCGGACGGAAGTTCGTCGACGAAGCGGCGGACGTCCTCGGCCTTGATGCGTCGACACCCGTCGACCTTTACCGAGGGGAGCGCGCCGGACTTCATCAGCTCGTAGGTTTTTGCTCGGCTCAGACCGAGGAAGCCAGCGACCTCAGTCACCCTGAACAGAATTCGCTCCATCATTTATCTCCCTGCTCAGGCCGCGCTGGTCGCGGCGTTAGTGGTGGTTGCCGAAGGGTTGTCCACAGGCGGTCCGGTTCGCCCGGTCGCCCGTTTGGCCTTGTCGTACTGGGCGCGCCATTCGTGGCGTTGAAGGATCTGGGCGAAGACGGCGGCGTTGTAGCTGGACTCACCCGGGGGTAACACCGACCAGACGAACCGTGGTTGCCCGTCGGGGGCGAGCACGTCGGCGGCGCATCGGTCGGCCTCGGCCACCTCGATCCCTGCTTCCTGAAGGACCTGGCGGACCACGGCGGCGCGGTCGGCGCGGTGCACGTCCAGGGTTTTGCCGGTCCACTGGCGGCTGACCAGGACTCGGCGCCCGCCCAACCCGAGGTGTTCGGCATCGTGGGCCTTGGAGGGGCAGCACCCGGCACGCAAACCGGGGCCGGCGTCCTTTGGCTGTATCCCGTATCGCAGCCAGTTCCCGCACCCCGGAGTGCACGGCAGCCAGCGGACCTCGGCCGCCAACCGGTCATGATGCTTGGCCGCTGGGCTGCCTGACTCCTGTCCGTCGCCCATCGGTGCGGACATGGACTTGGCCAGGTACTTGGTCAGGTACCCGACGGTGCGATCCGCATCCGCGCTGCCGGCCAGGATCCCCTTGACGTCCACCTGGGACCCCAGTCGCATCACATGTGCCGGCCGCGCGTTCTGGTCCTGGTCGAGCTCGGCCAGTGCCTGCTCCCAGGTCTTCAGCTCCTGGTGGGTGTCCGGGTCGCGATACGCGCCGTCTAGGTAAACCGGGGACCGGTGCACGTACAGCGGGACGTCGAAGGAGGGCCACCACAGTTGGAAGTACGTGCCCTTGGTGACTTGCCGGATGACCTGACGTTCGATGGCGCCGCGGATCGCCACGTGCACGTGCGGGGCCAGCCGGCGCTGGGGTTCGATCGCTGCGAAGTACTGGACCTTGAACCCGGCGCCGCGGCGCAGGTTCTGCACCCACCGGTCGACCAGTTTGGCGAAATGCATTGCGTCCAACGCGCCGCGCCGGTAGTCATACCGGTCCGGGTCGACCGGGACCCGCTGGCCGCGAATGATCCTGCCGTAGGAGGGCAGGGTCAAGGTGATGAACATCGAGGGCCGGTACACCTTCCCGTCCGTAGCGGTGAAACACCGGCCCACCGTCCGGGCCTCCATCGGGCGCACCGGCAGATCCGCGGCATCCCGACGGCGCCGGGTCGAGCGCACCACCCGACCCGACTCGCCTCCGTCGTCCTCATCCCCGTCAGTCTCTTGGTCGCCGGCGCCGATTGTGGGCTCGAGGTCGGCGTCGGGCAGCTCGTCGATTCTGTGCCAGCCCTCGGCGCACTGATGCATCCGCAGGACCCGCGCCCGCTTCGCGCACGTCGGGCACCGAGACTCCTGAGTTGACCCGCAGGGCAGGACCACTGTGGACGCCTCACCGGTCACCCGGTCCACCAGCCGCCTGGCCAGCGGCCGCACACACACGCCCTGGTCTTGGGCCAGCCCGGCGACCATGGCCTTGTCCCAGTCCATCGGGTCCAGTATGGCCCGGCCGGTACGCGAATCCTGTGCAACCGCAACGTCGTTGGGAACCTCGACCATCGAAACCACCCTGCCTGAAATGTCGGGTAAGTGGTTTCACGGTATGGGTCGATCGCCGGTTTCGCGACTGATTCTGAGTGACCATCGACACGCGGCAAATCTTGCGGCGCCCGGCCGAGGGGTCTGCGGCGGCCACAGTTGACCCTGAGTGACCGTGAGTCACCGGAACCCGCTGGCGAAATCAGTTCAAAGAAATCTCGACCGCAAATTCTCCTGCGTGCCAACGACCGCCCGTCAAGCCTGAGAAACGTCCGACCTTGCCGAGATTCGTGCGTTTGAAGATTGTCTGGGCTTGATGCATTCAGTTGGTCGGCATTGGCCGTGTCGCAGACGCCGAGGGTCACCTCCACCCCCTCCGCTCCGCCCTTCTGGTCGGTCCTTCGAACCAGGCGGGGTCGTCTCCGTTCGGTCGCCGCCGGGGGCGGCTTTGACTTGCGTCCCACGAGCCGCGGGTCGCCGCCCCAGGGGTGGAACCACACGTTCCCGCGTCGCGGGGTCCAGGGAGACCGCACCCGACCTGACCAGCGCCAGCGCCGCCCCCATTGCAGGGGCGGACTGGTTGTCCGGCCCCTCGGACTGCTCCGGTTCCACGAGTTCCACCCGGGGTCTGCCCTACGACGACGCCGGGGTGCAGGCCCTACGCTTCCTACCTGACGGGCAGTGCACCCACGGTCGGGTTCCTGGGCGTTGCTCAAGGGGTGATGGTCGGTGCCTGGTCGATAGTGGAAGGTGGGATCGTCGGGACGGCGGTGGCGATGGCCGTGCACGCGGTGAACAGGAGCAGCTAAGGCAGCACGCCTTTTAGCTAGGCGTCTAGTCGTTTCATGGGTGACCCTTCGATCAAGGAAGTCAGTCAGGTTTGGCTGTCCGGCTGGCTCGCACACCGTTGGAATGCTTCGGCAAGGTCGTGCTCGGGCCGGTTGAGCTCGTCGAAGCCAAGGGTCGCGGCCGAACTGCTTGGCCAGCCTCCTCAGGGGCAACCCGGCTGCGACTGGTCCGGCCGGGCTGGGCAAACACCCATCCCGGAGAGAAAGCCTTCGAGAAGCCGCCGGGCACCACCGTACTTAGCGACCGGCTCGGCCGACTCCGGTCGCCCGACCTCCACGCCGATCATCTGGCCTTTGTGCTTGCCGCCGGTGAAGAAGGCCTCGACGAAATCACCGTCAACCGTCACCAGCAGGCCAGGATCGCAGTCCGTCCCGTTGCACAGTGGCACGGACCGATCCAGGCCACTGCAGCTTTTGCCTGCCAGCTTGCAGTACTGCTCCACCCAGGCCGCGACACCTTCCAGGGTCTCCGGCGTGTCCTTGGCCGGCGACGACCACACGGCCACGTAGAGGTCGCCAGCAGGCGTCATGAACGTTTCCTGGCCGGCCCTGTCCTCCGATCCGGCGTCCTTGAGCGTCCAGTCGCGGTAGGCGGGCTGCCACACCTCCCACCCGGGCGGGTGCTTGATGTTGAAGCCGTACTGCTTCGACTCGTATACCGTCCAGTTCGTCGTGGATGGCGAGGTGTTGGCCGACGACGACGGGTTGGACGCCGGCTGCGGTGCGCTCGGGTTGCGACCGTCGACCAGCGCGAACGCTCCGAAGCCGATCACGGCGACCACGGCCGCAGCTACGCCGGCCCGCAGCGTTGTGCGCCGGCGCCGCCTGATCTTCCCGCGAGTCATCATGCCGGCCAGGTCCACGGGAGGCGCCGCCCGCCGCTCAGACTCGGACACGAACACCGTGTGGAGTTCCTGCTCCAGGTTCATGCCGTCACCTCTCCTGTCGCCCATGCCCCGATACCGCGGCGCAGGGCCTGCATGGCGTCGTGCCCCTGCGACTTCACCGTGCCGATGGAGCACCCCAGCTCCTCGGCGACCCGGGCCTCGGTGAGGTCCTCGTAGAACCTCAGGACGACCACGGCACGCTGCCGTGGCGGCAGGGCGCAGACCAGCGGCCACAGCAGCGAGCGCGAGTCGCTGCCGACCTCGAAGGAGTCGCTCGGGGACTCGGGCAGCTCCTCCCGGTTCACCTCATGGCGCAGGAAGGAGCGCCGGGACTCCGAGATCACCGTGTTTGCCACGGCCCGCCTGATGTAGGCCTCGGGAGCGCCCATCTGCCGGATCTGCCCCCACTTCACGTAGCTCTTTTCCAGTGCCAGCTGCAGCACGTCTTCGGCCGTCTGCTGGCCCCCCGTGAGCAGCCAGGCGAGCCGGTAGAGCGAAGCCCAACGCGCGGAGACGAACGCGACGAAGTCCTCGTCGTCGGTCATCACCTCGTCCGCCGCCATCGCCATCGCCGATCCTTCGATCGCGCTCATGCACTAGTAAACGCCTGCCCGCCAGGAATGGTTGGGTCTAGCACGCGCCTCATTCCGCGGCCGTAACCTACCGACTGTTGGGGCCACTCCGGCTGGCCTGTGCTGAGTAACGGGCGAAACGTAACGGGCGAAACGCACTCAACTGCCGCCGAGTGCGCGATGTCTTGAGGCTCCTATTCGTGACATGCGGAACGCCGGCACGGTTATCGTGCTTGGTAGATCTCGCGGCGGTGGCCGACTCGCAGGACCAGGATCAGGAGCCGGTCGTCTTCGATTTCGTACACGATGCGGTAGTCGCCGGTGCGGACTCTCCACTCGCCAGAGCCGCCAACAAGGCGGGTTGCGGCTGGTGGTCGGGGCTCGGTAGCGAGCAGTTCAAGTGCCGCCTGGATGCGTCGGCGTACCTGGGGGTCGAACTTGCGGAGCTGACGAGCAGCCGAAGGTGCCAAGGAGATCTCGTAGGTCATGTCAGGCCGAGATCGGCCTTGACCTGTTCCCATGGGATAGGCGCCTCGCCTGTTGCTTGCATCTCGGCACGTGCTGCCTCTGCGGCCCGGATGTCAGCCATGTCCTCGGCGAGCTCGAGGATCTGATCGAGGTCATCGGCGTCGATGACTGCGGCCACCCGGCGACCACGGCGGGCGAGGTAGATCGGCACGTGCTCGACACGTACACGGTCAATGATCGCCGCCAGCTCTCGGCGCGCTTCTGAGACGGTGACGGCTGCAGTTACGGACATGTACTAAGCGTACGTTGCTCGTCCCATCAGTACAAGTGGTGCGGCTTACGTACATAGATGTTGCCGGATTCACCTCTAGGAAGATCAAGAGCGTCGGGCTGCGCCCGACGCTTCGCGGGCTCCGCGGCTCCGGGCGTGCGGCCTCCGGCCGGTCCCTCCGCCGCTCGCCCGCTACCGCTAACCAATCGCCATCGCGTGCTCAGAGGATGCCCGCCTTGCGGCTATGAGCGCGCTTGTGGTCGCTGCCGACCTAGCTTGGTCGCTCGTCAACGACCTCGACATGTAGCTGTGGCCAGCTGGCGGTGCGGGTCAACTCCGGCGCCATCATCACGGGGCTCACCAGGATCGCGATGTCAGGTTGGAAATGCACCGTAGTGCCAGTCGTCGCGTCATCAGCGACGGGCGTCAAATCGGTCGTTGGTTCGCCGTGCTCGTATCGCTGAGTCCATGACCCGCCGGCGCGCCGGTTGGCGTGGATCAGCCACTCGCTGAGGGCGACCACCACGGACATCCCGCGGCGGGCATGGCCGTCCGGCAACGTCTCAGCATCGGGGTCGTCGAAGAAACGCAGGTCCTTGGTCCCCATGACCGGCTTCTTGATCACCCGCCCCGCCGCGTCAACGCGGGTATCGGTGCCGCGGCCGTCATCGACTACCGACACGGAGCCGTCCGCGTGCAGGGTCACCATCCCGCGGCCAGCCCTTCCCGCGGACTCGGCCTCGTCGGCGGCGTAGGCGAGCACCTCAAGGATGAGGTGCTCCACCCCACCCGGGGAGTACGTTGCCGGCTGCTCCCGGATCTGCGCGAGATGCTCGTGGTCCACGGCAGCCGCCCAGTCGTGCGTGGTGTTCTCCCACGCAGTCCCAGAATCCTTCACCCGGTGATCCTCCCAATAGTGATCAAGGCACGCCATGCGGCAGACATCCGGATGCTCGAGTCAACCGATTGGAACTACACCTCTCGGACGTCAACATGGGCTTGGGCTGGCCCCTGCTGTATCGGACGTCCCGATCGTCAGCGATTGGCCGGAGCGCGCCGGCGGGCGTACAAGCGCTGAGGACGAGGGGGAGGGGATTGCGCTGCCCCCTTCCGTATGGCCACCAGGCCCTCAGCTCTCGCGAGTCACCGGACCAGAACCCGCACGGCCTCCATGCCGGCACAGACATCTGGAGCGCGGTTGTTCATCTTCAGAGATGCTGGGCCACGACCAGCGCGGAGACTTCCTCGTTCACGGTGTCGTCGTGGCTGCTAACAGTTTTGCTAACACCGGCTCTGGACAGGGCGCTACAGCATCGGACGCCACGACCTGACCTGCGTGATTCTGGTGCTCAGCCGCAACCCGTGGCGACGCGGTTAGACCCTTCGGAGGGGACTACGGATCAGAAGGTTGGGGGTTCGAATCCCTTCGGGCGCGCTCCGTGTTGAGACGGAACTCGCAGTTCAGAGCCCTGGCCCGCTTCGTGCGGGCCAGGGCTCTTGCCTTGTCGGGGGCGTGTTGCGCAGACATCTTGGGTAACAGCCGCTCGGAGACGTACTCTCGGCACACAGGAAGGAACAGCATGCCGATCGGTCTGCCGGCCGGACCCGGGCCTGGGACGGATGCCCGCGGGCCTCAGAGTATCCGACCGCTGCTATTAGTCATGGTGCTCTTCGTGATTGCCTTTGGCACCATCTACGGCCTGCTCTTCCTCGCTGCCGCACAGACCAGAGACGGTGTGCGGCGCGTCGTCCAGGAGCAGTGCGGGCTCAGTAGCGCCGCTGTCGGCGAACTGTCCATTTACGGAGGAACTGCCGAAGTCCCCTACGTTGACGGCACCGGCGCGCACACCGCGATCGTCTACATAGGCGAGCGCGACACATACTTCCTGCATACATGCGGCCGCTGACCTTTATCGTGTCGAATAGCGAGACATGGAGTCTCACGACTTGAGCCACAGTGAAGGGCTACGTTGGGTCATTCTGTTGCTGATCGGCGCGATCCAGTGGATCCTTGGCTCCATGGGCCGGGCAGTCGGCGGTCGCAAACACTACTGATGACCGAACAGGAAGGGAGCTCAGTGATGGGCTGGGACGACAAGCTGAGGAACAAGAAGGACGAGGCGAAGGGCGAAGCCAAGGAGCAGCTTGGCAAAGCCACCGATGACGAGGAGCTGGAACGAGAAGGCAGGACCGACCAGACCAAGAGCAACCTCAAGCAGGCTGGAGAAAAGGTCAAGGACGCCTTCAAGAAGGACTGAGTGCGGAGTTGCAGCGGTGTCAACAGCACCGCCTCCGGGGGGATGTGCTTGCGGAGCTGGCGTCTCGGAGAAGGGCCGAGTGTGATTTCTGGACAGTGGTTTCTGACTCCCCGCGAACGCGGAAACCCCTCGACCAGACTTGACGCTCGTCACGGCGATGGGGTCGCGTGGACCGAGGGCAACTTGGTGCGTCCGCTCATACACGGAGTGACCTACTTCGCGGAGCTGAACCACCGGGTGTCCCAGATGCGCGAGGGTGACCTTTTGATGTTCGCCGACTGGCGCGGCGACCCAGACGAGCGCCTCACCGGGACCCCGGATACAGAGGTTGGGAGGGTGTTCGCGGACGCTGCCCGACGCGGCGTCGATGTTCGTGGTCTCCTGTGGCGCTCCCACTGGGACCGCCTGGCATTCTCCGCCGCGGAGAACAGGCATCTGGGCGAGGAGATCAATGCCGCCGGCGGCCAGTGCCTGCTCGACATGCGGGTCCGGACAGGGGGGTCGCACCACCAGAAGTTTGTCATCCTGCGACACCACGAGCGGCCCGAGCTCGACGTCGCCTTCCTCGGTGGCATCGACCTCTGCCACGGCCGCCGTGATGACGCATCGCATCGGGGCGATCCGCAGACCCAGCCGATGGCGGCCGTGTACGGACCCCGACCACCGTGGCACGACATACAGCTCGCCATCAGCGGACCGGCCGTAGGCGACGTGGAGACGGTGTTCCGTGAACGCTGGGAAGACCCCCGGTCGCTCAGCCGGAGCCCGCTGAGA